>CASETM010000019.1 GCA_949290865.1 uncultured Bacillota bacterium | reverse complement strand
CCTATTATTTATTGGAAAGAATAAATAATAGGCCACACACTTGTGTTTCAAAGTCAACATGTTTTTCAAAAAAATAAAAAGAGGAGTACATATTCATGTAATCCTCTATATCATTAGTTTATTAACTTAATGACATTGCCCGAAGGCTTTCTGTTATTTTACGATATGACCATAAACTTCTCTGCCACAGGCAGCAGCATTGCTTTCATCAGTATCAATATGCATTGCTGTTGCATATGAAGGACTGACACGGCATACAACGTCTCCAAAAATCAAAGAACGTCCGTCAGTATCAATTTCTACTTTTACGATATCTTTGTCTTTAACTCCAAATTTTTCAGCATCTTCAGGAGTTAAATGAATATGACGTTTTGCAGCGATGACTCCACAAGGGATTTCAACTTCTCCGGCAGGACCAACTAATTTACATCCTGCTGTTCCTTCAATATCTCCAGATTCTCTGATTGCAGCGCTGACACCAATACTTCTAGCATCAGTTAATGAGATTTCTACTTGTGTTGCATTTCTAGTTGGTCCTAATACAGACATGTTTAACTGTCCTTTTGGTCCTACTACAGTTACTCTTTCAACGCAGGCGAACTGACCTGGCTGAGATAAATCTTTTTTATTAGTCAACTGATGACCTTCACCAAATAAAGTTGCTAAATCCTGGTCACTTAAATGAATATGTCTAGCTGATGTTTCTACGATAAATTTGTCTTCCATGATTCTTTCTCCTTTAATTTCTATATATATATCTTACTCTTTTTATTGACTAAAGCCAATAATTAAAAAAAATTAAAAAATTTTTACAAATATTTATGAAATAAATTTATTAAAATAGTAAAATTTAATTATCAGATTTATCAAAAAAACACTCTTTTTGATAAAAAAATATCAAAACAATAGAAAATAATCTGTTTTTTTGTTTAGGATTTATGAAAATCCTAAAAATAGGAGATACTTTACGAGTTTTTCTAATTATGATATTCTTATCTCAATAAAAAAAGGGGGGGTATCATGATGAACGAACAAAGAAAACCAGGTTTATATGATGAAACTTTTGAACATGATAACTGTGGGATTGGAGCAGTTGTCAATATCAAAGGAATCAAAACTTATCGTACAGTTGACGACGCCTTAAAAATCGTTGAACAGTTGGAACATCGTGCTGGTAAGGATGCATCGGGGGAAACAGGTGATGGTGTAGGAATCTTGACACAGATTCCTTATCAGTATTTTCACAAAGTGGTCAAAGAATTTGCTTTACCGGGTGAAGGTGAATTTGGTATTGCTATGTGTTTTATGCCACAGAATGAAAAGATTCGTGCTAGAGTGAAAAAAATGTTTGAAACGATCGTTAAAAAAGAAGGACTTGATTTTCTAGGATGGCGTAAGGTTCCGATTGTTCCAAAAGTTTTGGGGCAGAAAGCTTTACAGGCGATGCCTTATATTATTCAGGCATTTATTAGAAAGCCGGATGATGTTGAAAAAGGAATAGAATTTGATCGAAAGCTGTATCAGGTTAGAAGAGTTTTTGAACAGAGTCAGTTTCAGGATACATATGTATGTTCGTTGTCTAGTCGTACAATTGTGTATAAAGGAATGTTCCTGGTCAAACAGCTGCGTTCTTTTTTTAAAGATCTTCAGGATAAAGATTACAAGAGTGCAATTGCTTTAGTTCATTCGCGTTTTTCTACCAATACGATGCCTTCATGGAAACGCGCTCATCCTAATCGTTTTATTGTTCATAATGGTGAAATTAATACGATTAAAGGAAATGCTAACAATATGCTTTGTCGTGAAGAAAACATGCATACTAATCTGATCGATACTAGAAAAGTCTATCCAGTCGTCGATATTCAAGGTTCGGATTCAGCTATGCTGGATAATACTTTAGAATTCCTGGTGATGTCAGGAATGGATCTGCCACGAGCAGTCATGATGTGTATTCCTGAACCTTATGAAAATGATAAAAGCATGACGCAGGTAAAAAAAGACTTCTATGAATATAACGCTGCGTTGATGGAACCATGGGATGGACCAGCATCTATATTATTCAGTGATGGGGACATCATGGGCGCAGTGCTTGATAGAAATGGGTTAAGACCATCACGATATTATATGACAAAAGATCATTATCTGATCTTGTCTTCGGAAGTCGGGGTATTGGATATTCCAGCAAAAGATATTATTTTAAAGGAACGTTTAAGACCAGGGAAGATGTTGTTAGTTGATACTGTGAAAGGTCAGGTGATTCAGGACAATGATCTTAAAGAAATGTATGCAGCAAAAATGCCTTATGGAGAATGGCTGGAAAGTAATTTGATCAAATTAAAGGATATGAGGATTCCTAATGTCAGAATCGAAAGATATCGAGGAGATGAACTGACCAAATTACAGAAAATCCATGGTTACAGTTATGAAGATACCAGTTATATTAAAAATCTGGCTTTAACAGGTCAGGAGAATATTGTTGCGATGGGGAATGATACACCATTGGCAGTACTGTCACAAAAGCATCCACCATTATTTAATTATTTTAAGCAGCTGTTTGCGCAGGTAACCAATCCACCAATTGATGCCATCCGAGAAGAACTGATTACTTCAACAAGTGTCTATATTGGAAAAGAAGGAAATATGCTGGAAGACAGTCAAGATAACTGTCGACTGCTGAAAATCTCTCACCCTATTTTGACAAATACCGATATTTTAAAAATCAAGAATCTGAAAAAAGAAGGATTTCAGGTTGGAGTTGTTGATATTACCTATATTAAAAATACTTCACTGGAAAAAGCAATAGAAAGAATTTATGTAGAAGTTGATAAAGTTTATCATGAAGGATGTAATATTGTCATCTTATCAGATCGTGCAGTTGACGATAATCATTTACCCGTTCCATCATTATTAGCAGTGGGAGCAGTTAATTCTTATCTGGTAAGAACAAAAAAAAGAAACAGTCTGGCATTGATCCTGGAATCTGCGGAACCAAGAGAAGTTCATCACTACGCAACACTGCTAGGTTATGGTGCATCAGCAGTGAATGGATATCTTGCTCAGGATACGATTTACGAACTGATTGATGAAGGATTGCTGAATAAAGATTATTATGCAGCAGTTCAGGATTATAATGATGGTATTTTACATGGTATTGTCAAAATTGCATCAAAAATGGGAATCAGTACGATCCAGTCTTATCGTGGATCACAGAATTTTGAAGCTATAGGACTTTCACAGCAACTGATTGATCAGTATTTTCCTCATACCATTAGTCGAATAGAAGGAAAAACCATTAAAGATATAGAAGCAGATGTAGAATATCGCCATGATAAAGTATATGATCCGTTGGGACTTGATGTAGATATCAGTTTAGACAGTGCTGGTGATCATAAAGAAAGAGCTGGGAAAGAAGAACATCTTTATAATCCGGCAACCATTCATAAACTGCAGCAGGCAACACGTCTTAATGATTATGGTCTTTTCAAAGAATATTCAAAAATAATCAATCAGGAGATATCTCATATCTCTTTGAGAGGATTGCTGAAATTTAAGAAAGGGAAAGCCATTCCAATTGATGAAGTTGAAGCAGTTGAGAGTATTGTCAAAAGGTTTAAAACGGGTGCCATGTCATATGGTTCTATCTCTAAAGAAGCTCATGAGACCATGGCAATTGCGATGAATAGACTGCACGGTAAATCAAACAGCGGTGAAGGAGGAGAAGAGCCTGAACGATTTAAATCCATGACGAATGGTGACAGCAAATGTTCCGCTATCAAACAGGTTGCCTCAGGTCGCTTTGGTGTGACTAGTGAATATTTATGCAGTGCTCAGGAAATTCAGATCAAAATGGCGCAAGGTGCTAAACCAGGAGAAGGGGGACATCTTCCAGGGGCCAAAGTTTATCCATGGATTGCCAAAACCAGACATAGTACGCCTGGCGTGGGGCTTATTTCACCACCGCCTCATCATGATATTTATTCAATTGAAGATCTTGCTCAGCTGATCTATGATCTTAAAAATGCGAATAGTGAAGCACGAATTTCGGTTAAGCTTGTTTCTGAATCAGGGGTAGGAACGGTCGCTGCTGGCGTAGCGAAAGCCGGAGCACATGTTATTTTGATTTCTGGATACGATGGTGGAACTGGAGCAGCACCAAAAAATTCAGTTTATCATGCAGGTCTGCCATGGGAATTAGGACTGGCAGAAGCCCATCAGACACTGATCATGAATGATTTAAGAAGTCATGTCGTAATCGAAACAGATGGAAAGCTGATGACAGGAAGAGACCTGGCAATTGCAACACTTTTAGGGGCAGAGGAATACGGTTTTGCAACAGCGCCACTGGTGACGATGGGATGTGTGATGATGCGTGTCTGCAATCTTGATACATGTCCAGTTGGGGTGGCAACCCAGAATCCACTTTTAAGAAAAAATTTCAAAGGGAAACCAGAGTATGTTGAAAATTTCATGAGATTTGTTGCTCAGGAATTAAGAGAGTATATGGCTGAGTTAGGGTTTAAGACGATTAATGACATGGTTGGTAGGACAGATATGCTAGAGGTGAGATCAGAACATTCTCATCTGGATCTTTCAAAAATCATCGACAATCCTTATATTCATGGTTATAAGCGTCATTTTGATCCACAGGATCTCTATCATTTTCATTTGGAAAAAACAAAAGATGCAGCTCTTTATCAGCATATGAAAGATGCTTTAGAAAGCAAACAGCCTCAGGAATTCAGTATGCGTATCAGCAATACCGATCGATCACTAGGTACTTTGTTTGGTTCTCATATTACTAGAATGTATGGAACATCTTTGCCAGATGATATGTATCAGGTTAACTGTTTTGGTTCAGGTGGACAGTCATTTGGCGCTTTCATTCCTAATGGTCTGACTTTGAAGCTTTATGGAGACAGTAATGACTATTTTGGTAAAGGTTTATCAGGTGGTAAACTGATTGTTGTACCGCCACAGGATGCTGTAATCAAGGCCCAGGATAACATTATTGTTGGGAATGTTGCCCTGTATGGTGCAACATCAGGAGAAGTCTATATTAATGGAATTGCTG
Organism: uncultured Bacillota bacterium; assembly: GCA_949290865.1. Lineage (GTDB taxonomy): Bacteria > Bacillota_I > Bacilli_A > Erysipelotrichales > Coprobacillaceae > Faecalibacillus. Next base: position 19,849 of record CASETM010000019.1, on the reverse strand, counting down.
GAGAGCGATTTGCGGTTAGAAATTCAGGAGTAACAGCAGTTGTTGAAGGTGTTGGTGATCACGGACTGGAATACATGACTGGAGGTATGGTTGTGATCTTAGGAACAACGGGCAGAAACTTTGCTGCGGGAATGTCAGGGGGAATTGCCTATGTCTATGATCCACAGAATACGTTTTATGAACATATCAATAAGGAACTGGTTGATTATACGAATGTGAAATCCAGATACGATGAAGAACAGTTGAAAGAGCTGATTCAAAAACATTATCAGCATACTCATTCAGAGGTTGCCAAGGAGATACTTGATCATTTTGGTCAGGAAGTTGCTCATTTTAAAAAGGTTGTTCCTCATGACTATAAACGCATGATGTCATTAATTTCTTCGTTTGAACAGCAGGGACTGAGCAATGATCAGGCTAAAGTCGAAGCATTTAATATCTTTAAGAAGGGAATGGATTAATATGGGAAAACCAACAGGATTTATGGAAATCAAACGCTGTACCAGTCAGGAAATAGAGCCAAGTGTACGTATCCAGAATTTTAATGAATTTCATCATTACCTCTCAAGAGATGAACAGTCTCAACAAGGGGCACGCTGTATGGATTGCGGTGTTCCTTTCTGTCAAAATGGAAAAATGATCCAGGGAATGATCTCTGGCTGCCCTTTAAATAATCTTATTCCTGAATGGAATGATCTGATTTATCATAAAAATTATCAGGCAGCCTTAAAACGACTGTTGAAAACAAATAATTTTCCAGAGTTTACATCAAGAGTATGTCCTGCATTATGTGAAAAAGCCTGTACATGTAGTTTAAATGGTGAAGCAGTCACCGTTCATGAAAACGAGTATGGTATCATTGAAACTGCATATGAAGCTGGATGGATCCAGGCAAACCCACCAAAACAAAGAATCAATAAGAAAATTGCAGTCATAGGTTCAGGACCAGCAGGGCTGGCAGCTGCTGATCAGCTGAATAAAAGGGGCTATCAGGTAACAGTATTTGAGCGAGATGATCGCATCGGGGGACTGCTGATGTATGGTATTCCTAATATGAAAATTGAAAAAAGCATCATTCAGAGAAAAACAGATATCATGAAGGAAGAAGGCATAAAATTTAAAACGAATGCTGGAATTGAAGATAAAAAACAGGCAACAGAACTTTTAAAGAACTATGATAGAATCATTTTAGCCTGTGGATCTCGTGAGCCAAGAGATGTTGCTGTTCCAGGAAGAGATGCTAAAGGAATCTATTTTGCTGTGGATTATTTAACTGGAATTACCAGATCATTATTGGACAGCCAGCTTAAAGATCATCAGTATGTTGATACCAAAGATAAAAAAGTACTGATCATTGGTGGTGGAGATACCGGAAATGACTGTGTGGCGTCAGCAATTCGCTTAAAAGCACAATCAGTTATCCAACTGGAAATGATGCCTGAACTGCCTGAAATAAGAATGGATTCAAATCCATGGCCAGAGTGGCCTAAGGTCAAAAAGACTGATTATGGACAACAGGAAGCGATTGCAGTTTTTGGGCATGATCCTCGTATTTATCAGACAACAGTCAAAGAATTTATCAAAGATGAGCATGGTAAACTCAAACAGGCAGTACTGATTTCTTTACAGCCAAAGCTGGATCAGGGCAAAACAGTCATGATTCCAGTTGCAGGCAGTGAAAGAGTTATTGATGTTGATCTTGTTTTCATCGCTGCTGGTTTTACAGGGGCACAAAAACAGATACTGAAGGCTTTTGGTATTCATCTTCCTAAACAGTTTGATGAAAATAATTATCATACTGATCATGAAAGAATATATATAGCAGGAGATATGCGTAGAGGTCAGTCTTTGGTTGTCTGGGCAATCAAGGAAGGAAGAGAAGTAGCAAAAGCAATCGATAAAGATCTAATGGGGTATACTAATTTATAATAAAAAGCATGATGACAAAATCATCTATGCTTTTTTAATGCTTTTTTAAATCTGTTAGTTTTGCTTAAACAATTTTCTTTGTAGTTTAAATTGAACTGATGGATAATCGTTAAAAATTCTTCGTATCCTTTTTTAGGATCATTTACCTCGAATTCCAATTCATAATCAATGATGCCGTTGTATTTGTTTTCGTCTAATGAAAGCAGACCGTATTGAAAAGGAATATCAATACGATGAGTCATCAAATAATAACCACATTCTAGTTCTCTGTAATCAATCTGCTCTTTTGCTAAAAAATCAAAAATCTGATTTGAAACTTTCTGATGATTAAATATTCTGTTTTTGATAGATTCATCAATATCGATAGTGTTTTCATTTATTCCTAGTTTTGCAGGTGTCTTTAAAGTCAGTTCATAGTGATTATTTTTTTGGCGAATACGAAAAGAGTATTTTCTTTTATTGAATTCGGGATGGAACAAATAATAATTGATTTGTATATAATCTTCACTTATTTTTTCTCGGTATGTATTGATAATTAGTTCGTAGGTTTCTTTGTCTATTAATATTTTATATTCTATTTCTAAATGTTTCATATTTATTCCCTCATTGATATTTATTTTTATTATATTATAATACAACTATGTGGGGGTGTTCAAAGTGAAATATACTTTTGTTACACGTGGTGATGAACTGTCGCAGAATATTGCCGATAAGATTCGAAAAGAATTAACTGGATGCCATGATTATGATGAAAAAAATCCCGATATTGTGATTACTATTGGTGGGGATGGAACAATTTTGAATGCAGTGCATCAGTATATGAATAAAAACTGTGCTTTTGTTGGTCTTCATACTGGAACATTGGGCTTTTTTACGGATTACCAACTTGATGAACTGGACGATTTTATTAGAGATATCAAAAATAATCAATATCAGATATTAAACCGACATCTATTGGAAATCAAAATCGATAAAAAAGACAGTGAAGAAATATTATATGCGCTTAATGAGTTACGTCTGGATCAGGGACTTAGAACGCAGGTTATTTCCGTTTATATTAACGATGTTCTGTTTGAAGTTTTCCGAGGGAACGGCTTATGTGTGTCAACACCATCGGGATCAACAGGATATAATAAGTCTTTGGGTGGCGCGATCATTTATCCTGGTATACCGTTAATGCAGTTAACGGAAGTTGCTGGTATTCATCATAATGCCTATCGTTCGCTAGGATCAAGCATGATTTTAGATGAAAGTCAGATCATCCGACTGGAAGGAGATCAGTTTGATCATTTGCTGATAGGTATCGATCATCTTCATTTTCATTTAAAAGATGTCGAAAGCATTGAAGTACGAATCAGTCAGAAATCAGCCAAGTTTCTCGAATATAAAGAAATGTCTTTCATCAAAAGAGTCAGACGAGCGTTTATCAGTTCATGAAATATCAAATTACTCAGAAACAGATGTTAAAAGATTTTTTGGTGGAAACTCCCCTTTCGCAGGCGATGATCAAAAAGATCAAGCGTGATGGGGATTTTCTTGTTAATGGACAGCATCAGACAGTTCGCTATCTGTTACATGAGGGAGATATTTTAGAAATTATTCTGCCAAAAGAAAAATCACAAATTGCACCACAGCATATTCCATTAAAAATAGTCTATGAAGATGCTCATTATCTGATCATCGATAAACCACCTGGTATACCATGCATTCCTACCAGACGTTATCCGGATCATACGATTGCCAATGCCTTGATTTATTACTATCAGCACCATCATATTGAAAGTACCGTGCATCTTGTGAATCGCCTTGATAAAGAAACACAGGGATATATGCTGGTTGCTAAAGACAGCATGGCTCATGCTTTGCTGTCAAAAGATATCAAACAGGTCAAAAGAGTTTATTACTGTCTGGTCGAAGGATGTCTCAACGGACAGGGAACGATTCGAAAAGGCATTGCTCGTAAAGAAAACAGTATGCAAAGGTATATTGATGTACACGGTAAGATGGCAATTACCCATTATCGAACATTAAAAAAAACAGAAAATCATACGCTTGTAGAATGTACATTGGAGACGGGGAGAACCCATCAGATCAGAGTTCATATGGCATCTATTGGTCATCCTCTGGTCGGTGATGTACTGTATGGCTCTTTATCTTTGCAGGATATATATCTTGATAGTGTTGAAATTGCTTTCTATCATCCTTATCTGCATAAATATATTCATTTCAAAAAATAAAAAGGCTCGCAAGAGCCTAATTTACTGCATTATGACGGGCAATGGCTGTCTGACGATGAATATCGAAGCACATGCCAACAGCAATCATATAAGACAATAACGATGAACCACCATATGATAAAAACGGTAACGTTATACCGGTAATCGGCAAAATTCCTAGGATCATAGCGATGTTCCAGAACTGCTGAAAGATCAGACATCCAAAGACGCCGGAAACAAAGTAACGGTCACTTTGGTGAGTCGCTTTCAGTCCAATGTTTAAAACACAGAAATCTAAGCCAAAAATAAGTAACAAGGTAACAAATGCACCAGCAAATCCAAAACCTAAAGTAATGACCGAGAAAATAAAATCGGTCTGGGCTTCCTGCAATGAAATGACAACGTCACTGAAGCCATGACCAAACAGCCCAGCGGTACCATAGGCCATCATCGCATTATAGAGCTGAAAACCTTCGTTTTTATAGGTTCCTTCTGGATCGAGCCAACCATAGATACGATCAAGCTTGTGACCAGTAATGATTTTTGTAAAGATTTCTGGTTGAAATATGAATAAATAACAAAACAGTAGAATGACAAGCACCAGAACACCTACTCCAACAATATACCAGCCTTTTTGAATTCCTGAAGCAAAAAGAATGAAGACAACAGAAGCTGCCATGATCAGAGTAACTCCGGCATCGTTTTGCAGATAGGTCAGGATCATTGGCGGCAGGGCAATTGCCGAAACCTTACCAATCAGTTTTAAATCATTTTCAAAATCATGAACTGGAAACTGTTCGTTATGTAAGGAAATTGTCTTTGCCATACAAATGATCATGACGATTTTCATAAATTCACTGGGCTGAAAATCAAAAAGAGGAAATTTATACCATGATGTGGCACCATGTGTTGATTTTGCCAGAGGAACAATACTTATTCCCAGCTTTAGTGTAGCAAATCTTTCGATGACAAGACCAACGAGGAAAACTGTTAAAATACCATAGAGTATCCACATTCCAGCGTAAATATGATCATTTCCAAATCTGTTGACCAGATAAATGATCACAATCCCTAATATATAGAAAATAAGCTGCTTGCTCCAGATTCCAGAAGCTCCTAAAACTGTAAAATAAGGAACTGCCAGTTTAAGAGTGATACAACTGAGCATACATAACGCTATAAGGACAAAGACAAAAGGCCAATAGATATGAGAATCAAAGAACTTTTTCACGATAAACCTCCTTATCTTTTTATAGTTTTTAATTTCAAGATATAGTATACTATAAATATACTATATTACAAATTGTATTTAAAATAAAAATAATGGAGGACAAAAAGTTGGATTATTTTATTTATATTGTTATTGCTTTGATTATATTGTTGGTTGTGTGGTTTGTTTTTGCAAAGGTTTTAAAGAATAAAAAGCCCAAAGAAGGAAATCTTAAAGATATACCTGTAGATATTGAGGAAATGGTCATGGCTTTAGGTGGAAAATCCAATATTAAAGAAAGTTTTGCGAATGGCAGTAAAATTACTTTTTTTGTAGAAAAAGATGATCTTGTTAATGTAAAATCATTGAAAGAACTGGGAGCCAGTGGACTCATTCAGTCTACCGGAAAAATGACTGTTATTATGGGTAAGTATTCGGAAGAAATCAGCAGGATTATCAATGATTATCAGTAAGCAGAAAAGTCTGCTTATTTTCATTTGGAGGTGAAGGAATGAAGATAAAAGAGAGAATATTATCCTATGTTCCTTTTTTTCATCATTATTTTTTTGATGAAATTGTAGAAAACAGTGAAAATGAAACGATTATCAGAGTGAAAAAGGATGATTATAATGAGACCTATGCATTTATTCGCATAATATCTTTGTTTTGTGAGGATAATCAGATTGAAGAACTGGAAGAATATGTTGAACAGCTTAAATTAATCATGGATATGACGGAAGATACATTTACAGAATGCGAACAGTATCTTATTGAAGATGAAGATCATCAGGTCATTGGTATCGATTTCTGTATGTTATTGGATCGGCAGGATTATGAGATAGAAGATGTTCCTGATGAAGAACTGTATCAGGTTGGTCTGTATTATTATGATCTGAAAAATTATGATAAAGCCATTGAGTATTTTCGTTTGGGTGAGGAAAAGAATGATTCTGACTGTATCTGTATATTAGGATATATGTATGAAAAAGGGTTTGGTTTATCCAAAAATATGGAAATGGCTGCTCAGTATTATCAGTTTGCCAGTGATCTGGGAAATGTTGTAGCATCATGTAATCTGGCATATTTTTATGAATTTGGCATCGGTGTTGAGCAGGATTATAAGAAGGCTTTTCAGCTCTATCTTTCAGGAGAAAAAGAAAATTTTCCTCGTTCTTTATTTTCGATAGGTTACTGTCTCCAGCATGGTCTTGGTGTTGATAAGGATATACAGCAGGCGGTGTATTATTTTGGTGAAGCAGCCAAATATGGCTACAGTGATGCCTGCTGTGCACTGGGAGAGTGTTATGAATATGGAGAAGGCGTGAAACAGGATTATGTGACTGCTCTTTCCTATTATGAAAAAGCTGGTGAAAATGATAATAATGTCGCTTTGTATAAATTAGGAAGATTTTATGATTTGGGACTGGGATGCCAGCAGGATAAGAAAAAAGCTTTTTCTTATTATCAAAGGTCAGCTGAACTTAATCTGGAAATTGCCATTGTAGCATTGGCAACCTGTTATGAATTTGGCAATGGCACCAGACAGGACAGTCACAAAGCATTGGAATACTATACCAGAGCAGCGGAAATGGATTACACTCATGGGCAGTACTGTTTGGGGTATTATTATGAGATGCATAAAGAAATCGAAAATCATTATCAGTTAAGTTTGTACTGGTATCAAAAGGCCAGTGATAATCAGGATACCCAAGCAATGCTTTCTGCAGCATATTTTTATGAAATGGGATTGGGTGTTGAAAAAGATTATCAGAAAGCTTTTCAGTATTATCAAAAAGCAGCGGCTCTTCATGATCAGCATGCCTGTTACTGTTTAGGAGTATGTTATTTTGAGGGAAGAGGTGTCAAAGAAGATCGCCAGGCTGGTTTTGACTGTCTTGATAAGATTTCCCGTAGTTATTCTCCGGCTGCCTTTTATCTGGGAATGTATTTTCGTTATGAGAAAAACAGTCACGATCTGGCAATTGATTATTTTAAGCGAGCTGTTGATCATGATCATGACTGTCAAGCATTGTATCAGCTGGTTCTTTATGGAGAAGATGGTGTTGGCATAAGCAAAGAGCAGATGCTGGATTATTTAAAAAAGGCGGTAGAACTTAATTATATACCAGCAATCATCAAATATGCTTTGATGCTGGAAAAAGGTATTTATGTTAATCGGGATTATGAACTTGCATATCAGTATCTTTGTTACGCAGGAAGCAAAAACAGTCCTGAAGGGTTCTATCATCTTGGGCGCTGGTACTTTTATGGGATTTACTGTCAGGAAGATAAAAATCAGGCACTTGAGTACTTTCGCAAGGCCAGCCTTTATAATTTTTCTTCAGCAAGTTTTATGATAGGGTATATGTATCATTATGGAGATGGTGTCCAGCAGAATCCTGAACTGGCAAAAGAATATTATCAAAAAGCAATCAAAGAAGGGTCAAAAGTGGCTCAAGAAGAATTAAATAAATTAGAGGTGAAAAAATGAGTTTTCAGAATAAATTAAAAAAATATGCATCACTGATCGTCAGATTGGGACTAAATGTACAAAAAGGACAGACAGTTGTTATTTCAGGCTCAATAGACAGCTGTGAATTGATTAGAGAAGTGACCAGACAAGCTTATGCAACTGGCGCAAAAGAGGTTGTGGTTTCTTACAGTGATGATGAAATTACGCGTATGAAATATGAAAATCTGTCAGTTGAGCAGTTTCAGGATGTACCTGACTGGCTGGCAGCGTTTAAAAATGATTATGCAAAAGAAAACGCCTGTTTTCTGTATATTGATGACTCTAATCCAGAATTACTGTCGGGAGTCGATCCACAGAAAATTGCCAACTGGCAAAAGGCAGCACATCAGGCTTTTGCTCAATATTATGAACTGTCAGACAATATGACAATTTCATGGTGTATCGCCGGTGGTGCTACGAAACAATGGGCAAATAAGGTTTTCCCTGATATGTCCGATACGGAAGCTGTTCAGGCTTTATGGAATGCTATTTTTAAGGCATGCAAGATCGATGAGGACCATGATCCTTTGCAGGTGTGGCAGCAGCATAAAGAATCATTTGAAAAAAGAGTCAATTATTTAAACAATCTGCATATTAAAAAACTGTATTATAAAAATGACAAGGGAACAGAAATTACAATTGGCTTAAATGAAGATCATTTGTTTGCTGGCGGGGGAAGCTATCTGAAAAATGGAGTTTATACGTTTCCTAATATTCCAACGGAAGAAATTTTTACTTCGCCAAATAAAGATGATGTTGAAGGAATTGTTTTTGGAACAATGCCATTAAGCTATGGAGGACATATTATTGATGATTTTTATTTGCGCTTTAAAGATGGAAAAGTGATTGATTACGGAGCAAAGCGGGGATATGAAATTTTAAGAGGAATTATTGAAACTGATGAAGGCAGTCATTGTCTGGGAGAAGTTGCATTTATTCCATATCATTCACCAATCAATGATCTTCATACTTTGTTCTATAATACACTGTTTGATGAAAATGCTTCATGTCATATGGCTTTAGGAAAAGGGTTTAGTGAATGTATCAAAGGTGGTATTGACATGGATAAAGAGGAACTCTTACAGAAGGGAGTCAATGATTCTTTTGTTCATGTTGATTTTATGATGGGAACGGATGATCTTTTGATTGAGGGAATCCTTGCCGATGGTTCAAGAATAAAGATATTTGAAAATGGGGATTTTGTTTTTTAGCTTCTTGACAAATCGACGAATATCGTTATGATTTTACTGGGAGAAATTTATGGAAGACTTAAGACAACAGATTGAAAAAAGAAGAACATTTGCTATCATTTCCCATCCGGATGCTGGGAAAACAACTTTAACGGAAAAATTCCTGCTTTATGGTGGTGCTATTCAGCAGGCGGGAACAGTTAAAGGCAAGAAGAACAGTAAACATGCAACGAGTGACTGGATGGAAATTGAAAAACAAAGAGGGATATCAGTCACATCTTCGGTTCTGCAGTTTAATTATCAGGGATACTGTATCAATATCCTTGATACGCCAGGACATCAGGACTTTTCCGAAGATACTTATCGTACCTTGATGGCGGCTGACTGTGCGGTCATGGTCATTGATGCCAGCAAAGGTGTTGAAGATCAGACCAGAAAGCTGTTCAAGGTCTGTACGATGCGACATATTCCGATCTTCACCTTTATTAATAAAATGGATAGAGAAGCAAGAGATCCATATGAACTGATGGAAGATATTGAACAGGAACTGGGTATTGATACCTGTCCAGTTAACTGGCCAATCGGTTCAGGAAAAAGATTTGCGGGTGTATATGAAAGAGCTGACAAGCAGGTCATTCGTTTTATTCCTGTTGACGGTGGAAGAAAAGAAGTTAAGACGGAAGTATTGGATGCAAATGATGAAAAACTGAAAGACTATGTTGAAGATGAACTGTATGACAAGCTTCAGGAAGACATTGAACTGCTGGATATGGCGGGGAATGCCTTTGATCTGGAAAAAGTCCGTGCGGGAAAGCTTTCACCTGTCTGCTTTGGTTCCGCTTTAACGAATTTTGGTATCGAACCATTTTTAAAACACTTTCTATATATGACCATGCCACCAACAGCCAGAGTGGCTGATGGGGAAATTATTGATCCATATTCATCAGATTTTTCTGCTTTCGTATTCAAGATTCAGGCGAATATGAATGCCAGACATCGTGATCGTATGGCTTTCTTTAGAATCTGTTCAGGAAAATTTGAACGAGGGATGGAAGTCTATCATTATCAGGGTAAAAAGAAAATCAAGCTGAATCAGTCAAAACAGCTGATGGCAGATGAACGCAGTGAAGTTTTAGAAGCTTATGCAGGAGATGTCATTGGTATTTTTGATCCAGGAATTTTTTCTATTGGTGATACGATTACAACCGGAAAAAAACATTATGCTTTTGAAGGAATACCAACATTTGCACCTGAACATTTTGCTATGATCAGAAATAAAGATACAATGAAAAGAAAACAGTTTGTTAAAGGTGTTGAACAGATTGCCAAAGAAGGGGCTATTCAGATCTTTACAGAACTGGGTGGCGGTATGGAAGAAATTATTGTTGGTGTTGTTGGGGTACTGCAGTTTGAGGTCCTAGAACATCGCTTGAAAAATGAATATAATGTTGATATTGTCAAATCACCATTGCCTTATCAGTATATTCGCTGGGTAAAACCTGGTACGGATCTGAAATCATTGAATCTGTCATCTGATACGAAAAAGGTACAGGATCTGAAAGGTCAGCCATTACTGTTATTTACTAATGACTGGGGAGTTCGATGGGCAAGTGAAAAGAACAAAGATTTAGAACTATTAGAGTTTTCTAAGAATTAAACTCTTAGTTCTTTTTTTATGATATAATATTTCATATCTGGATTATACTATAAAGGGGTGATCATTATTGCTAATGTAGGAAAAAGATGCTTTTGTCGCTGTATAAAAACAATGGATATTATTATTGGAAAAGAAAAAAGAGAATTGTTTTCAAAAGGGAAAGTTTACGACTGTGTTATTCGCGATAATGGACACCTTCAGGTGAATTATAAGATTTATGGGGAAGAATTTGATCTTTCCTGTACTGATATTGAATTTAAAGAGAATTTTATTTTGATAAAAAATAAGAAGACTGGGATCAATAAAGAAAAATAATCATTATTTGCGGTAATGGTCAGATAGATTTTGAATTTTTAAAAATATATGTTATTATAAGCCAATAGAGGGGTGAAGTCATGGAGCATATTTATTACATTGATCACATTAAAAGTGAAGATATCAATAAACTAACTTTGATGTTGAATGAAATGCAGGAAGTTTCACATATCAAAATCATGAAAGATTCAATTTCTTTTAATTGTGCCAGACCAGATAATGTTCAGATTGTATTAGATGAATCGGAACTGGATTATCCATTGAAAGAAATTATTAATAAAAATAAGCGTGTATACGCTTCTTCAAATACGAAGATTGATCAGTTTTTCATGTTTGAGAATCTAGAAAATGAAGAAGATGCTAATGAAATAAGAGATATTCTTTCTAAATATAGTGCCTACGAAGACGTTAATCTGGATTTTCAGAATAAAATTCTGTCTTTGCGTTCAGCAAATCGTAATGTTTTAAAACGTTTATCTCGTATTGTCGAAAATGTTAATCCAAACATACATGTTGAACAATGGAAAAAACCATTCAAGTCACAGGACTTTATTAATGAAAAATACATACAGAAATATATTAGAATCTGTTTATTATGTGTCGGTGCAGCAATTGGACTGGTATCAAGAAATGATGTGACATTTTTAAGTTACTTTGGCTGGCTGCTGGCATTGTGTGTCTGCGGAGAAAGAATTATCAGAAATGCAATCAAAGATATACAGATTAGACAGTTTGTCAGTGAATATGTCATCATTGTGCTGGCATGTCTGGCAGGATGGGCATATCAGGCTTTTATTGAATCTGTTCTTGTTATTATCCTGTTTCAGATCGGACAGTTTGTTATTAGCAAACTTTCAGTAAATACAATCAGAAAAATTGATAATCTGATCAATAATGATCGATTAGCAAGAAGACTAAAACATGGTCAGGAAGAAATGGTATCGTTAACAAATTGTGACATAGGTGATGTCATTATTATCAAGGAAGGGGAGTCAGTGCCTTTAGGTGGTAAAATCATTGAAGGCAATGCAAAACTTGATGTTTATGCAATTGATGGCAGTGACCTGCTTGCTGATGCGAAAATTGGTGATGAGGTGTTTAGTGGTACAGTTATAAAAGAAGGCTATATTCATGTGAAAACAACAGCTTTATATGAAGATTCCGCTATGAATACAGTTTTAAATATTGCGATGAATGCACCTGTCAGCAAATCAAAGACAGAAGAAATTATAGACAAGGTGTCGCTAGGATATACATTATTCCTTATTATCGTTGGTTTGCTGTGCTGTGTTTTAACACCAATACTTTATCCAATTGATCAGACTAATGCCATGTGGATTGGGGTCATCATGTTGACAATGTCAGGAAGTTCTATTTATAAACAGGGAGCTTCATTCAGTCTGATTGCTGGAGTTGCTAAGGCCTTTACCAAAAAAATTGCAATCAAAGAAAACAGTGGTTTAGACAACCTCAATACATGTGTAACGATCATTTATGATCGTTTTGATGGAATTGAAACAACACCTGAAGAAATGGAATTGTTTGAAAAACTGTCAAAGCTCCATAAATCTTTGATTATTTTTAATGATGGACCTACAGATCTGGAAAATGATCAGTATATGATTTACAATAATTTGACTGTCGAAGAAAAACTGGATATTATGGATAAAGCGCTGATTGCTGGTCCTGTAGCATACATAGGTGACTGTGATAAGGACATTGCTTTGCTGCAGAAAGCTTCTGTTGGTATTTCACGTGGTGGAGTTCATAATGAAAAAGTCATTAAAAACAGTGATATCATGTTAGCTGATTCAAATTATGATACGATTGTTGATCTGTTCAATATTACAAAAAAACAGAAATCAATTAATATCGAAAATACATTCATTGGTATTTTTGTCAGCCTGCTGGTGGTTTTATTATCGGTTATTTCTTTAATGCCATGGTGGGCAGCAATTGTCATTTATTATCTGGAAACAGTACTGGTATTATTGAATACACAGCGTATAACTTACATGTAGAATGCAAAGGTTTCTTTGCATTTTTCTTTAGGAGGAAGGTATTATGATTGTAAAAAAAGAAATGACCCTCATAGATTTTTTATTACAGAGTTATAATCGAAAAACAGTGAAAAATCTATTGAAATATAAACAGGTTTATATTAACGAAAAACCTGTCAGTCAGCATGATTATCTTCTAAAGATAAATGATCATGTTGAAATAAAAAAAGCGAAATCATCTTCATTGGATATAATCTATGAAGATGATGAATTTATCGTGATCAATAAACCGTATGGTTTATTGAGTATGTCTGATGGTAAAGAAAAAGAAAAAACAGCTTATCATCAGGTGAGTGAATATGTAAAAAAACAGCATCATCAAAATAAAATATATATTGTTCATCGTTTGGATCGGGAAACATCAGGAATTATCATGTTCTGTAAAAATAAAAAGATACGTGATCTGCTGCAGCAGGATTGGAACCAAATCGTTACTGACCGAGGATATATCGCTGTTGTTGAAGGTGTGATGGACAGAAAAAAAGACGTATTAAAAAATTATCTGGTAGAAAACAAAAATCAGTATGTTTATATAACATCAAAAGATAAAGGAAAACTGGCAATAACACATTATCAGGTTATTAAGGAAACGAAATATTATTCATTGTTAGCAATTCATTTAGAGACTGGCAGAAAAAATCAAATCAGGGTACAGCTGGCACATCTGCATCATCCTATTACCGGAGATAAGAAATATGGAGCCAAAACAAACAAGATCAATAGGCTGGCTCTTCATGCCAATCGTTTTGCTTTCATTCATCCTGTTACAAAAAAACAGTTTGTTTTTGAAACGGAATGTCCGTTTCGTCTATAAATTTATTGTAATATGAAATATATTGAAATAAGCTGAATTTCAATATATTTTTTTGTGAGAAAGTTCAGTGACAATGAAAAATATTGTAGAATAAAGTAGAAAATATGCATTTCATACGGGTTTTGCAAAATTCAATGAGAATAAATATATAATTCAATTATGAGGGAATTTATCATAATTGGGAGTGAGTCTGTTCATATTAAGTGCTTAAAGGATTTTCTGATTAATGAAATTTTTAAAACAGGACATTTTTTATATTTTGAATCGATTCGTAATCTATTGGATATTGACAGGATTGATAATGGATTTATTATCATTTTTGATAATAGGCTGAATATCAGAGAATTTATTGAGTTATGTATCCGTTATGGAAGTCAAAATATAAAAATGGTGACATATGAGAAAAACAGCATAATAAAAGAGGGAATACAAAGAATATATAAAATTAAAAATTTTATGATAAGCATTCAATATGATCAGAAAGATTTTTTTATGAATACATGGATAGTTATTGTCCATGGCAGAAAAGAAATTTTCCTGAAAACAGAAGATGTTTACTACATAGACTGTTATTATCGAAATGTTTATATTTATACAAGTCATGAATGTTATGAACAAAAGGATCATTTCGGTCAATTGTATGAAACTGTTTTAAGGGAATGTCAGTTTATCAAAATAAGGAAAGGGTGTTATATTAACAGGATGTATTTAAAAGATATTAGAAATAATATGGTTGTGTTAACAAATGATATTGTTTTAGGATGTTCGAAAATCTGTCTAGAGAATATGTTCGGTTAAACTGAGCATATTTTTAGCTTGCTGTAAATAAGAAAGAGAGAAAAGAGGATAATAAGATGAATATTTTAATCGTTGAAGATGACAGTAGTTTTGCAGATATATTAAAAAAAGATGTATCACGTTTTATCTCTGATTTTGTGCCAAGATGTCGTTTTAATATATGTAATAATAATTATTTGGACGTATGCAGGAGTTTTAACTGTGATATTGCTTTTGTAGATATACAGCTTGACAATCAGAATCTTGGGTTACAATTAGCCAAAGAAATAGCCGATCATAATGATATGGTTACGATTGTTTTTGTTTCCAGTCAGAATAATCTTATGCATGACACTTTTATTGTTCAACCATTTTTCTTTATTCGCAAAACCAACTATAAAAAAGATTTTCTAATATTTTGCAGTCTTTATGAGAAAAAGCTAAAATCTAAAGAATTTATCATACTAACTTATAATCATACCAGAGTACCAATCAGCAAATCAGAGATCTATTATGTTGAGATTCAGCATAATATTCTGTATGTCCATACGAAAAATCATGTTTATAAAGATAATAAAAGTTTAAAACAGTTTACCAACGATCTGGATGATAAGTATTTCATCCAAATACACAAATCATTTGCAGTTCATTTGAAATATATTTATGCTTTAAAAAAAGACAGCGTAATTTTACGTAATAAAACAGAAATAAAAATTGGCAGAAGCTATGCCAGAAAATTTACACAATTGTATAAAGAATATCTATTATCATAAATAACATGCTTAAAGTCTGTTTTTTTCTTCTAAATCTAATAATAGAGCTTTCTTTTTTCCTTTTTCACTGTAATGAGTAATATTGATATATTCTTCATTGCTTTTTAAAAACATAAAAGGTTCAACCTGATACAGCTG
Organism: uncultured Bacillota bacterium; assembly: GCA_949290865.1. Lineage (GTDB taxonomy): Bacteria > Bacillota_I > Bacilli_A > Erysipelotrichales > Coprobacillaceae > Faecalibacillus. The sequence goes on along the minus strand of CASETM010000019.1, from coordinate 4,258 downwards.
CAGCAAAGCGATTAGTTTGGATGCTGGTGGGTCAATATGATTATTCTCATATTCACATAAAGTGGATTTAGCTATATTCAGTTTTTTGGCAACATCTTTTAATTTATAGTTTCTGCTTTTTCTTATTTTTTTTAATTGACTTCCTAAACTCATATGTATTTACCTCATCAAAATTATATATAAAAAACTTAAAAATTGAAATAAAAAATAGCCAAGGAATAACTTGGCTAAATAAGGTATTATTTCATGAATTTGGCTGGTTTTTTAGGTTCGTAGAACAACCACCATGATGTAGGAAAACCTAAAAATGTAACGGCTGCAAAAGAACACATTCCAAACAACAGGTTTTTATATTTTTTCATTATTTTCACCTCTTTTCAACAGTAATAAAATTGTGTTAATGCATAGAGAAATCATAATCGCAATCAAATAATTTTTATAAATGATCCAGGCAAAGATGCTAATCAATGCAATAGTTATATGTAACAAAATATTTCGCTCACTAGATAACAAATAATTGCATAGGATCAAGATTAAACAGATAAATAGTGAACCTTTAAAATATAGATAATATTTTGTGATAACTGATGCAGTAAATACCGCAACATTAGAAGAAATTAAACAGTTATGAAAAGTTTTACAATGAAAGCTTTTGTAAGAAGAGCGCAATGGAACAAAGAATATGAGAAATAAGCATAATTCTTTGGTGGTATGAAAAATAATGCTGATTAAAAAAGCAACTCCCAGTGTAGTAAAGTTACATAACAAACCTTCCATTCCATATGTGGCAACTTCTATTTCTTCGAGATTGTTTTTATATTCTTCAGGCACTATTTTATAGGTAAGAAATTTTGCGATTTTGTCCATAAATTGATTCCTTTCATGATTTCAATGATTATTTTACAAAAAATAATATTTATGAATATGTAAATGGGAAAATATGAAGAATACTGGGAAAATAGTCTTTTTATCATAGTATTAAAATTAATAAATACTATGATAAATAGCGGTTTCAAAAGAATTGAATTTCTTCAAATTATAATCCTCATAGGAGGGATGAGAAATGATTGGAGAAAGGATACAATACTTAAGAAATGAAAGAGGTATGACGCAGCAGGAACTGGCAACAGCAGTCAATGTTTCATTAAAAACCATACAATTTTATGAGCAGCATAGAAATATTCCAGATACTGAAATGATTATTCGTTTGGCTAAATTTTTTAATGTATCTAGTGATTATTTATTAGAACTGATCAATTATCCATTATCTTTAGATGAAAGAAAAATAAATGAAAATAATGAATTACATATTCCAATGGAAATAGTAAAAATAAAGGCAGCCAGAGAAACATATAAAACTTTTGTCGATTATTTGAAATATAGATATAAGGACAAATAATGTATAGATTTGCAGTTTTGGATGATGAATATGAATTTCTGAATAAAATAAAACAATATTTTATAGGATATAAAAATATTTCTGTGGATTTATATATAGATCCTTATGATCTGATTGAGCAAATTGAGCGATATGATGTAATTTTCGTTGATTATGAGATGCCGATAATGAATGCATTTGAGTTTTTTGAGATGACAGAAAAAATGCGTTATCTAAAAATTGTTATAACGAATTACGATCAGATGATTTTTGACAGTTTAAAATATGATATTTTTTATTTTGTCAGAAAGAAAAAAATAAATATTGATTTTCCAGTATGTATCGAGAAGATATTAAAGGAATTGGACGATACAAATAATAGAAAACTTGTCATCCATTCATACAATCATATTATATCTGTTTATTATCGAGAAATAAGATATATCGAAACAGAAAAAAATTATATTATCATTCATGCATTAGCGGATTTCAAAATAAGATGTACATTTAAAAAATTGTTATCATTAATTCATGATAACAATTTTGTCATTGTATCTTATGGTGTGATGGTAAATATTGAATATGTTATGCATGTAGATTTGAAGAATATGCTTGTTGTTATGAGCGATGGTCTTGCTTTATCGTTAAGCAAAAAATACAAAGAAAAAGTAAAGAATAAATATTGGGAGTATAAATTATTATGAGAATTATTTTAGAAATAATTTTCTCTATTATCGAGAATACGTTGATAATAATGTATTTAAATCTTTTTTTAAATAAGAAGAATAAATTTATTGATAAAAAATACTATGACATTACTTTTATTTTTCTGTTGACAGCAGTATTACATGGTATTGATTTTTTTACTAAAACGATTTTAAATGGTTTTGCGTTAATAGTATTACTTTTTTTCTATGCATATTTCATATACGAGGGAAACATATATAATAAAATATTAAAAATTGTTTTGATTAATACAAATATGATTTTATTAGGAGGAATTTGTGTTTTTATGTTTTCAAATCAACCCTTTTATCAACAGATGTATGTTAATGAAACGATTAGTTATAATCTAGGTTTTTTTATAAAATTTGTTTGGTTTGTTGAATATATGTATTTGAAAAAATATTATACTGGTGAATTCAAATTGTCCAAGAAAGTTTGGGGATTTATTGTTGTTGTCTTACTGATGCTGATTGGTTTGATTGTAATTGTCACCAATGAACTGCTGTATGGTGACATTACAATAAAGACAGCATTATACGCATATATCGTATCATTGCTGGTGGTTGTCTTGATTTATTATGTATGCTTAAAAATGACAGAGTACTATAATAAACTCCTTGATCAGAAGATTAGGCTGGAATCATTGAAATATGAAGAAACAATTATCAAAGTCGCAAATCAGAAAAGTGAAGAATATAATAAAATATTACATGATTATAAAAATCTGATTGGTTTTTTGAAAGATATTAAGATCAACGAGGAGGTTAAGAAAGATATTTTGGCGCATATCGATTTGAAAAATCAAAGAGAACTGATTCATACAAATAATGCGGTGTTTAATTATGCTTTGAATAGTGCTATGGCAAAAGCAGATGAAATGGGAATAGATTTTCATGGGACATATCCTAGCGTTATAGCTGAAGGAATTTCTAGCTATGATTTGTTATCCTTGCTGTCAAATCTGTTTGATAATGCAATAGAGGCAAGTCAAAAGGCGGATATTAAAGAAATTGTTTATAAGATAGAATGTAATGAATATAATTTTATAGTCAGAGTAAAGAATACATATGAGGAAAGCTGTTTTAATAATTTTGAAACAACAAAGAATGACAAGAATAAACATGGTTTGGGATTAAACATCATTAAAGAAATCGTTGATAAATATCATGGAGAAGATGTGGTGAAACAAAAAGATCATATGGTGTTACATAGCTGTCTGCTCAATCTGAAGGACAATGTTAGAAAAATACAGTAAAATACCTCCACTTTTTCTAAAATATTTTGTTATAATTTGGAAGAAGGAGAGATATCGAGATGCCAATAGGAATTATTACAGATGTAGGTACAGTATTTATTGGGACAATTATTGGAGGTGCAATCAGATAGTATTTGCCACGACATTTGCTGGAAGAATTACCTAAAATATTTGGGATTTGTTCAGTAACAATAGGAATTATGTCGGCTATTGTGGTTAAGACGTTGCCTATGGTAATCATGGCTATCATTTTAGGCTTTGTTATTGGAGAACTATGTCATTTGTATGACTATGTTCATAAGTTTTTTTCAATGGTTTTAAATAAGTTGCCGTTTCATATGGATGGAAATCATGAGGAATATATGACATTATATTTATTGGTTGTTTTAATGTTTTCAATGTCAGGAATGGGACTGTTTGGAGCATTGACAGAAGGAATGTCAGGGGATTCTTCTGTTTTGATGTCAAAAGCTGTTTTGGATTTTTTTACAGCAATTTTATTTGGTGCTGCCTTAGGATATGCCCAAGGTTTGATTTGTATACCTCAGTTTATTATTATGATGATCTGTTATTTTCTGGCACAGGCTATACTGCCTTATATCAATGATATCATGATTGCAGATTTTAAGGCCTGTGGTGGGGTGATTACGATGATTACGGGATTGACGGTTTCTAAAATACTAAATGTAAAAGCGATGAATCTGGTACCGGCGCTTATCCTTGTCATGCCTTTTGTCGGTATTTATATGATGGTGGTTTAATCTGAAAATACTAAAAAAGCATTAAAATTGGATGTGTTGAAACACAAAAAGGACTCTAAAAAGAGCCAAAAAAATTTTATTCCCATCTAAAAACAAGTAGCACACCTGCACATTAAGATACAAATCGATGGGTAAATT
>CASETM010000018.1 GCA_949290865.1 uncultured Bacillota bacterium | reverse complement strand
TATCATAACCACGCCTAAAAGACGTGGTATGTACGCGCCCTAGAAGGGCATTCTGTTGCGCTGTGTTTCACACTCTGAAGCCTGACAGCCGCAACGCCTTTTCTGGCTAGCCCTTTAAGGGCTTTTATTTTTTGCCTCCTTTTACTGGCTCACCCGTGAACGGGTCTATGAATTCTCTCATACTCATTTGATCATATAGCTTATCTTCCTGCAATTGATTTTGAATATATTCCTTGATTACTTTTTCATTCTTTCCAACTGTATCGCAAAAATACCCTTTTGCCCAAAAATGTCGACTTCCATATTTATATTTTAAGTTTGCATGTCGATCAAATATCATCAATGTTGATTTACTTTTCAGATACCCCATAAAATCTGCTACTGCATATTTTGGTGGTATCTCCAATAACATATGTATATGATCTGGACATGCTTCTCCTGATATGAGCTTCACATCTGGTTTTCGATTGATGAGCAGCGTTAATATCTCTATAATATCTCTTCTCAATTTATGATATATTATCATTCTTCTATACTTTGGTACTATAACAATATGATATTTACATCTATATGATGTATGTGATAAACTGTTTGTGTCTTTCATTAGACATCCTCCTTTGATTTTATATTCAGCTGCCAGGCTAAATATATCTTATCATTGGAGGTTTTTATTCACAACGCTTAAGCTAAAATCTTACCACGCGCATAGCACGTGGTATTCACTTCGTTAATGAAAAAGACTTGATTTTCAATTTCAAGTCTTTTTTTCTAATTTGCATTAGAAGCAGCAATTTTCACCTTGCTCCAGTAATTTGACAAGATCTTACGCGTCTTTTCATTATACTGGAAAACTTCATCATATTCATTTTCACGAATTGGATTGTATGCATTGATACCTTTAAAATCTGTCTGTGCCAGTTCATAAAGGACCTCTGTATTTGGAGAAGTATATCCTACATAAGAAGAATTATCATAGGCACCCTCATAGCTGGAAACATAATTGATGAATTCATGAGCCAGATCAACATTTTTTGCATTCTTTGGAATGACCATGGCATCATACCACATATTTGTTCCTGTCGTTGGCATGAAAAATCCCATATCTTCATTTTCAGACATGACATAGGCAGCATCTCCAGAATAAACCAGCCCAAGAGCTTTTCTTCCCTGCGCCATATTATCAATGATCTCATCGGTAACGATTTCTGGTTCCATCGTATCAACACATTGAATCAGCCATTGATATGCTTCTTCAATTTCCTGTTCATTATCCGTATTCATCGAATATCCCAGTCCTTTTAAAGCCATCGCAAAAGAATCTCTTTCTGAATCATAGAGATAGATATCCCCTTTATATTTCTGATTCAGGAAAATATTAAATCCTTCTTTTTCCAAATCTTTGATATCAACTTTATTCTTATCGTAGATAATACCTACACTGCCCCAGAAATAAGGAATCGAATATTCATTACCAGGATCATATGGAAGATTTTTAACTGCATCACTTAAATCGTCGAGGCATGTGATCTTATCACTATCTAAAGGCTGCAGCATATCTTCCTGCAACAGTCTTTCAATCATATAGTCACTCGGAACCAGGACATCATAAGATTCACCATTGGCAACCTTGATATACATCTGTTCATTTGAATCGAAAAAATCCATCACAACTTTGCAGCCTGTCTCTTCTTCAAAGTCTGCAATCAGATTTTCTCCCGTATATTCTCCCCAGTTATAAACATGCAAGGTCTGACCTTCGTATTTTTTATGCGTCGATGCTCCTCTACCCAGGAAAACAAAACCAATGAAAACAGCCACCGCCAAAGTTGTTAAAGCAATCTTAGGCGCTTTTTTCTTTTCTTTGATTTCCATGGTTTCTGATTTTCTTTTTTCCTTGATCATAGGAACCACATTGACAAAAATCAGTACAATCGTGATCAAAACAACGACCAGTGTTGAAATGGCATTAATGCTGGGATTAACACGTTTTGACATGGTATAAACCATAATACTGAGGTTTTTGATTCCTCTTCCCGTTACAAAATAAGAAATAATAAAATCGTCAAAAGACATCGTAAACGCAATCAGTGCTCCAGAAACAATTCCTGGCATGATCTGAGGAACAATGACTTTAATCAGTGACTGCCATGGCGTACATCCCAGATCCATTGCTGCGTCCGCCAGATTAGGATCCAACGAACGGATCTTTGGCATAACCGACAGGATCACATAAGGTATACAAAAGGCAATATGTGCTAACAGCATGGTCAACAGACCTTTTTCAATATTCAGCGTAATAAAGAACAGCATCAGCCCGATTGCTGTTACAATTTCTGGATTCATGATTGGAAAATCATTGATCTGCATGATCACATCATGAACGATTCGTTTCGATTTCGACAGACCAATCGCACTGATGGTACCAATGACCGTTGAGATCACAGTTGCCAGAACCGCAACAATAATCGTGATATACAGTGATTCCATCATAGGTGTATTCTGCAGCATCTTGCTGTACCATTGCGTTGAAAAACCAGTAAAATGCGTTAAAGATTTGCTGGCATTGAATGAGAAAATGATCATAAAGACAATTGGCAAATAGAAGAACAGGATCATCAGGATCATCAGGATCTTCAAAAGCGGCTGTTTTTGTTTTTTCATGCTTTCCTCCATTTCTCCGCGCTTCGCTGCGTGGACACAAATATTTAATCAAAGTTCGGATTTGTTATTAAACTAAATATTTTTAGAAGAATACTAACAAATTTGCTTTTATCATAAGCAATATCTGCAATCTCATTGTTTTTTTCGATTAATAACAAATTCTATTTTCACACTTTATCCTCCTTATGTCCTGTATTCCTTTTTTCCACATATCTGACAAGATACATACTGATCATCATAATAATTGCCATGATAACAGAAATCGCTGAACCAAAATTCCATTCGCCGACAGTAATAAACTGATTTTCAATCACATTTCCTATCAGGAAATACTGTCCGCCTCCTAATAATTTAGGAATAAAGAATGAGCTGACTGCCGGTAAAAAGACCAGCGTAATACCACTGATAACACCAGGCAGTGACAATGGAAAAGTCACTTTCCAGAAAGTATGAAAACGATTTGCACCCAGATCAGCACTTGCCTCCAGCAATGATTTATCCATTTTTGAAAGCGATGTATTGATCTGCAGGATCATAAATGGAATAAAGTTATAAACCATTCCCAGTAAAACTGCTCCTTCAGTATAAAGTAGCTGTGGTGATCCCAATCCCAGCATTTCAAACAGTGTCTGCAAAATACCACCATCAGATAATATCCCGATCCATGCATAAGTACGAACCAGCATATTGATCCACATTGGTAGCGTAATGATCAGAATCAGCAGATTTCTGACCCTGTCACTGCAGCGGGAAATAAAATAAGCAGTAGGATATCCTAATAAAATACAGATAAATGTAGTTTTTAAAGCTATCGAAATTGATCGCCATAAAACCAGCAGAAAATCCGGGTCGGTAAAGAATTTTCTGAAATTATCCAATGTAAAACTGAAATTAATAATGGTGTTGCCACTATCCGTCATCGCATAAAAAACAATCAGCAGCATTGGCAGCAACAGCATGATCACGCTCCATACAATATATGGAACTGCTAAATGTGAGAACTTTTTCATTTAAAACTCCATCTTAGCCATAACATGGATATCTTCAGGTTCAAACGTAAGACCGACCTCTTGACCTTCTTCAATAAAATCCGTAGTATGTACCTTAAATTCTCGACCTTCTGTAGAAAAGCTCACTTTATAGATACCTTCCATGATCTTTTCTGGTTCAAAGTCATAATCAACATAGATATCAACCGCTTCATCTTCATTGGACAGTTTCCATCCCATGGCATTTGCCCATGTTTTCAGATCTGTATCCAGAGTTACCGATTCTTTGATTTCATCAACCGTTTTAAAGAAATTGAAAGCACTGACAGCTTCATTAGCTTTTTCATTTTTAACAAACGGCTGATCAACAACGATGATCTTTCTTCTGATCGATAAACCTGATCCTGTTGAATATGTGACTTCATATTCTCCTAACTGCGGTTTCAGATCATGCTCAATTCTGCTGATTGATGTATAACTATCGTCACTTGGTTTCCATGCCTGAGCATCAGCACGAGCAATGATATCTTTATCATCAAGTGAAGCAACCTCATCAATATCCACATAAAAATCATTTGCGGAAATCATTTCATCAGTCTGTTCACTGTAGGCATCTCTATTTTTAATAACATTCATATTTACAACGACTGTTGTCCCTGGAACTGTTTCTATCATGACCTCATTCCATACACCTTTAAACAGAACACTTAAAACTTCACCGGTCAATTTTCCTTTTTCTACAGGTACGATATCGATATCTTCCGGTCTAAGAATAATATCAACATTTTCATTTTCCTTAAATCCATGATCAACACATTCGAAGATATGATCATCAAATTTGACCTGATAGTCTTTGATCATTTTTCCCGAAATAATATTACTTTCACCAATAAAATTCGCTACATAACGGTTTACCGGTTCATTATAGATTTCCTGTGGTGTTCCAATCTGCTGAATTTCACCCTGTTTCATAACAACGATCTTATCAGACATAGTTAAGGCTTCTTCCTGGTCATGGGTTACATAAATAAAAGTAATTCCCACTTCCTGCTGAATACGTTTCAGCTCATACTGCATTTCTTTTCTCAATTTAAGATCCAAAGCCCCTAACGGTTCATCCAGCAGTAAAACCTTCGGTTCATTGACCAACGCTCTGGCAATGGCAATTCTTTGCTGCTGTCCACCTGAAAGTGTCGTAACATTTTTATTTTCAAACCCTTCCAGACCAATCAGCTTCAGCATTCTCATGACTTTCTGATCAATAACATCCTTCGACATCTTTTTGATTTTTAGACCAAATGCAATATTTTCATAAACACTCATATGTGGAAATAAAGCATATTTCTGAAAAACCGTATTCAGTTCTCTTTTATAAGGTGGTAAATCTTTGATATCTTCATCATCAAAAATGACTGAACCCTCTGTTGCTTCTAAAAAGCCACCGAGAATACGTAACAAGGTTGTTTTTCCACAGCCACTTGGTCCTAGCAAAGTTACAAATTCATTTTCATAAATATCAAGATTTATACCTTTTAAAACAATTGTTCCATCAAATTCCTTAACAATATTTCTAAATTTAATGAGTATTTTCTCTTCCATTTTCCCTCTCCTTTAAAATATCGGTGGTGTTGACACCCATACAACCTTGGCAACAGTATCATGATGATTTTCAATATGATGTGGTAATCCTCCTTTTAAATAGAAAGTTTCCCCTTTTTTCAATTCAAAAACATCATCGCCATTAACCAGGGTAATTTTCCCCTGAATGACATAGCCAAATTCTTCGCCATCATGAGGATCAAGTTCCATAGATTTCTTATCTTTCTTCAATTCAATCAGAATTGGTTCCATCTCATTTTTCTGAGCATTAGGAATAATATAGGAAATCCGGTAATCATCCTGTTCATTAATAAAAAAATCATTTCTGCTAAACACGATCTGCTCATCTTCTTCTTCCGCAAAAAAATCTTTAAGATTTGTCCCTAAGGCTTCTAAAATATCTTCCAGTGTCGCAACACTGGGAGAAGTCAGATCCCTTTCCAGCTGTGAAAGAAAACCTTTCGTCAATTCGCTTCTGTTTGCTAATTCTTCAAGCGTCAAACCATTGGTCAGACGCAGTCTTTTTATTTTGGCACCGATATTCATGAATGACCTCCTGTTTATTTTAAAAAACTTTTTGTTTTATTTTTTAAACAAGAATATTATACCTGAACTTTACGATAAATCAATATTCTTTAAACAATATGTTTAAAATATTAAACCTTCACACAAAAAAAGAATAAGATTTCTCTTATTCCAGATTTTTTCTTCGTTTAGAAGATTCTATAAACATAGCTTTCAGCGTCTGTGCATCTTCATCCTGAATCGCTTTTTTGATAATATCCAGCTGATTTTCAAACCCCTGTATGCTTTTCAGCAGATATTCCTTATTGGTAAAAAACAGTTCGGTCCACAGATCTTCATTGATATTGGCAATTCTGGTCAGATCACGATAAGAATCGCCAATATATTTTCCAGTATCATATTTCTGCGTATCACTATTGATCAAAGATACAGCAATCGCATGGGGCAGCTGAGAAGTAAATGAAATGATTTCATCATGATCCTGTGGTGACATGATCTTCACCGAATGAAATCCCAGATTGGAAACAAACTGTTCCATCATTGCGATACTTTCTTTCTTGTTTCCAGGATGCTGAATCAGAATATAATTGGCCCCCTGAAAAACTTCTTTACTGGCATAGGCATAGCCTTTATTTTCTCTTCCTGCCATTGGATGTCCTGAAACAAATTCTACATCATCTTCAACAATCTTCATCGCTTCATCTAAAAAATAGGACTTCACACCAACAGCATCGGTAATAATACTGCCCTTTTTAAACTGATGATTTCTGATATAATCCAAAACAAGCGAAGGATAAAGACAGATGATCGTCAGATCAGACTGTCTGATGATTTCACTGCCATCAACAAAGCCTTCTTTGATACAGGCATCGGCTTTTGCCCGTGCCAATGTCTCTTCATCAATATCAACACCATAGACTTCATGTCCTGATCCTTTTAGTGCCTTGACGAAACTGCCACCAACAACACCAAGACCCACTACCGTTATTATCATATTTTCACCTCTCACCTATTTCTCAGTCATCAACCCAGCCAGGCAGTCAGAATCATCGACAAATATGCCGAAATTCCTAACAGCATCGCCAAAAACAGATATCTGACCAGCACAGCTGGCCATTGTGGTTTTTCCCTGTTCACAAGATAAACAGTAACAACAATAAAAAAACTTGTAAATACAGCATGACCAACAACAAAAGCCTGTGTTATATCCATATATTGATTTAACATTGGGATAAAGATCAATGTTACAACGATAAACGTTAGAACAAAGATCAAGATGGTCTGCAGATTCAATCTGATCCATCGCAAAGTAAAATTATCTTTAAAAACAGACGCTTCTTTTTCTTCAACTGTTTTCTGGGTAAATTGATATTCTTTTTTATTTCTTTCAACTTTTCTATCAAATTTTGCCATAACTTCTACTTTCTTTTTTCTTCCAGCATATGAATTTTATAATCTAATAGTTTTTTTGTCAGATCGACATAATAATCATGTGGATACTCCAATCGGAAGATTTCGTCCCACATACGTGCTTTTTCTTTCAATGAATATTCTCTGATCTCCTGAACTGTCAGATTCTCATAAACAAACTGTCCATCTTCAAAGATTGGTACCTGCAACTCTTCAATCGTATAGGTATTGGCTTCGATCGTTTTAAATTTCCAAATGTTTGACTGATGATAAATTGTCAGATTCTTAGAACTGTCAATGATTTCATCATGAAATGCAATGATGTCGGCAATAGCTTTTCCAGTTTCATTTTCAAAGAGTCGATAAACCTTTTTATAACCTGGATTGGTAATTTTTTCAGTATTTTCTGAAATTTTGATCTTAGGAATAATTTCTCCATTTTTTTCAATTGCAACCAGCTTATAGACACCACCAAACACTGGTGATGATTTTGAAACGATCAGATTTTCACCAACTCCGAAAGAATCAAGTTTTGCCCCCTGATTCAATAAAGAACGAATCAGATATTCATCCAGTGAGTTGGAAGCAGAGATGCTCACATAAGTTAATCCAGCAACATCCAGCATAGCACGGGCACGTTTTGACAGATAAGAAATATCTCCACTGTCCAAACGAATACCTTTTAATTTTTTACCCATTGGTTCAAGAATTTCTTTAGCAATCCTGATAGCATTAGGAACACCGCTTTTTAATGTGTCATATGTATCAACCAGTAAAATGCAGTCATCAGGATAAGTCAAAGCATAAGCCTTGAATGCTTCAAATTCATCATCGAAAGACTGTACAAAAGAATGAGCCATTGTTCCTACAACCGGAATATCAAACATCATTCCTGCAGAAACTGTTGCCGTCCCGGCAACACCACCAATATAGGCTGCTCTTGCTCCATAAGTCGCACTATCATATCCTTGTGCCCTTCTAGCACCAAATTCCATGACCGGTCTTCCCTGTGCTTCCTGAACGACACGATGGGCCTTTGTTGCAATCAACGACTGATGATTCACTGTTACCAGCAACAATGTTTCAATCAGCTGCGCTTCTATGAATTTTGCCTTGACCGTAATAAGTGGTTCATTAGGGAACACAGGTGTTCCCTCTTTCATTGCATAAATTGAACCAGTAAATTTAAAATCTTTCAAATAATCTAAAAATTCTTCATCAAATTTCTGCAGCGAACGAAGATATTCAATATCTCCTTCACTAAAGTGTAAATCCTGTATACACTCAATCAGTTGCTGTAATCCCGCAAATACAGCAAATCCTCCATTATCGGGATTCTTTCTGTAAAACATATCAAAATAAACTAACTGATCTTTATTTCCCTGTTTAAAATAATTATAAGACATCGTTAGTTCATACAAATCCATAACAAGTGTTAAATTTCTCTCACTTCCTGCATGCATGACCATATTATTTCTCCTTAATTATTCATTTATCATTATCATAATCTTTTTCCCGATAAAAATCCAGTTAATTAGAAATATAATTCATATGATTGTCTGACATCAGGGAGAGCCGTTATATTTTTAATAATATAAGGAATATACAGCTGCTGATTAGGATAAATCATAAATTGTTCATTCAATCCATTCATACATGCAATCCATTCGATCTTTGTATCAAAATTTCGGGCAATACGATAAATATTATCCCCAGCTTTTACTCGATATAAATAAACATCACCTACTTTTTTTGGTTTTAGTGTTCTTTCATATTGATCTTCAAACATTTTTTAACCTCCTTCATCTTATCTTATGTTTCTTCCAACAAATATTTTGGGCAAAAAAAATATACCAGAACGGTATATTTTAAAATCTGCGTTTAAGTTTTGCAAAAACAGTTCTCATGTAAGGAATCGCATAAAGCTGTGAAGGATGATCCCAATATATGTAAATAATGATCACAAAGTACACAACGATTCCTACAACAATTGCCAGAACCAAAGGAATAAAAACCTGTCTTGTCAAAGTAAACATGCCATAATAAACCAATGCCACAAAAACCGCCATGACTGCAGAAGCAATCAAAGGAATGATATAAGTTCTTTTGATTTCCTGACGATATCCTGTTTTCTGTCTTAATGATTTCTGATTCAGATAGCACACCAGCAAAGGATACAGACAGTTTCCTAAAACCAGTCCATAAACCCCTAGAGGTGTCAGCATCAAAATCAAAACCAGGATCACCGCATAGATCACCAGAGCACGTGATGCATTTTTCAATGGCGCATTCACTTCACCAATAGCCTGCAAAATCCCATTGGTCAGTGTTGACAGACCATAGAGAACAATTGCTGGTGTTCCAAAAGCAAGCAGTTGCGTTGCCAGCATCAATGTTTCCTTCTGTGGAAACAGCAGTCCAATGATTGGATAAGCCAGGATTGTCATCCCAACTGCCGCTGGAATCAGTATCAGCATCGTTACCGAAATCCCAGAACGCATATGTTCTTTTGCTTCTTTTTTATGCCCAACAGCCCAGGCCGACGAAATCGAAGGAATAGCAGCTGTCGACATAGCTGAAGCCAAAGCAACCGGTACATTCTGCAAAGTAATATACTTCGTCGAGAAGATACCATAGTAAGAATAATAAGCCACTTTATCAACGCCCTGGAAAGACTGTGCAAAATAGAATATGTACATACTGACAGTTGTGACCAGATTATAAATACAGGTTGCCAAAATGATTGGTGTAATAATATGGATGATCAGTTTAAAGATATCTTTATATGAATCAACATATTCATCAGCAGCTTCACTGTAATGAACTTCTTCTTCAAAAGTGTTTTTCTTTTTCAGATACATGAAAACCATGTAGATCAGACCAACCAGAACCCCCATACCAGTTCCTAAAGCTGATCCAGCAGCCCCATAGGCTCCGACTTTCGTTGCATTAATACCTACATAAGGCTGAATAAAGATATAAGCTGCCACGATGGCAACAACAGCGTTAAAGATCTGTTCAACAATCTGCGAAATCGATGTATATAAAGTAATTTTGTGAGCCTGAAAATATCCTCTGAAAACGCCCAGCAGCCCAGACAGAAAGACAGTTGGACATAAAACTCTCAACGCTGGTACAGCATTGACATCGACGATATAAGGAGCAATGATAAACAGAATAACTGCTGCCCCACCAGCAATCGCACAAACATAGATAAGAATACATTTGATGATTTTTTTGATATTTTTATATTGCTGCAACGCAATTTTTTCAGAAATAAGCTTTGAGATCGCTGTTGGTATACTGTAAGAAGAAATCAACAGAACCAGTGCATAGATGTTATATGCCGTTGAATAATAACCATTTCCTTCATCATGAATAATGGCTGTCAACGGACTTCTGTATAATACGCCAATAATCCTAACCAGTATCCCAGCTAACGCTAAAATAGATGCTTGCTTCACTATAGAACTTGATCGATTAGACATAATAACCTCTCTTTCATCAAATATTATACTCTTTTTAGATGTTAAAGTCCAAATAATATCTTACCATTGTCACAATTACAAAAAAGATGACCTTCATGGGTCATCTTCTTCATATCCTGTTATAATTCTTCTCCATTGGTTTCAATGACATGTTTATACCAGTCAAATGATTTCTTTTTGCTGCGTGAGAAATCCCCTTCATGATTATTATTATAATTGACATAAATGAAGCCATAACGTTTATCATATTCACCAGTTGATGCTGAAACGATATCAATAGGAGACCACATCGTATATCCCAGCAGATCAACACCATCATAGTCTACCGCATCTTTCATTGCGGCAATATGTGCTGAAAGATAATCAATACGATACTGATCATCAACAGTGCCATCTGCTTCTTTTTTATCGTAAGCACCAAAACCATTTTCAACGATCATCATTGGCAGTTCAAAACGATCATAGAACCAGTTCAGACACCAGCGCAATCCCAGTGGATCGATCTGCCATCCCCAGTCACTGGCTTTAAGATAAGTATTTCTGACAAAATCATCTCCATAATAATCAAATGTCTTTTCATTTCTGCCCTGATACTGGCTGGCAAATGACATATAATATGAAAAACCAATATAATCCACTTTACCTTCAGAAAGAATCTTTTTATCTTCTTCAGTAATGAAATCATAGCCTTTTCTTTCAAATTTCTTTAAAATATGACGAGGATAATGTCCTCTGGCATGGACTTCAACATACCAGTATTTCTGATGCATTGCTCCTAAAGCATTCATGACATCTTCTGGTTTTGGTGATGCCGGATAAACTGCATTCATTCCGATCATACATCCTGCCTGTAAATCAGGATTGATTTCATGTGCTGCCTTTACCGCCAAAGCACTAGCAACCAGTTCATGATGTGCTGACAGATACATCAAATATTCAGCATCGTCACCTTCTTTTAATAAGACCGCACCTTCCTGAATCAGATTATGCTGTGTATAGTCAGCCTGATTATTAATTTCATTGAAAGTCATCCAGTATTTAACTTTATGCTGATATCTTTCAAAACATACTTTCGCAAATTTGACAAACATATCGATGGCTTCTCGGTTCCTGAAGCCACCATATTCCTTGGCTAGTGCCCAAGGTAATTCAAAATGCGATAAAGTAATGACTGGTTCAATCCCATATTTATGACATTCATCAAATAAATCATCATAAAATTTCAAACCAGCTTCATTTGGTTCTTTTTCATCGCCACGTGGAAAGATCCTTGTCCACGCAATAGAAGTTCTAAATGCCTTGAATCCCATTTCCGCAAACAAAGCAATATCTTCTTTATAGCGATGATAAAAATCAACACCAACATGATTTGGATAATCTTCACCTTCGATCACACCATCGGTTAAACGACGAGGTGCCCCAGTAACATTATCTCCAGCTGTTTCAACATCACTGCAGCTGATTCCTTTTCCTCCTTCCTGCCATGCACCTTCACACTGGTGAGCAGCTACTGCACCACCCCATAAAAAATCTTCTCTAAATCCCATATTTTTTTCCTCCTATGAGTTCTATTTTATCATCTTTTTATCCATATAAAAATACGTTTTTAAAATGATGATTCTATCAGTAGGCGTGTATAAGGATGCTGTGGCCGCTCAATGATATCTGCAACCCGTCCCTGTTCAATGATTTTTCCCTGTTTCATAACAAGAACGTCATCACATAACCGTTGCACAATGCCCAGATCATGACAGATCAAAATTACTGACAGTTCCATTTCTTTTTGCAGTTTTTCAATAAGCTCAATGATCTGTATAATAACGATACCATCCAAAGAACTTGTCACTTCATCCAGAATCAAAAGCTGTGGTTCCAGCACCAAAGCTCTTAACAGCGCCGCCCGTGAACATTGTCCCCCACTGACCTGTGCAGGATAATGAAACAGTATATGCTCATCCAGTTCAACCTTCTGACAAAATCTTTTGATCATATCTTTTGCATCTTTTTTACTGATTCCTTTATTGAACAGTCCTTCAGCAATACTGTCATAAAGTTTCCAGTGAGGATCAAATGAATTTTGAACATCCTGGAAAACCAGCTGAACCTTTTTATAGAATTCTTTTCGTTCTTTTTCTTTTAAATTCTGAATTTCCCAACCTTCATAGATGATCTGACCAGATGTCACATCACTTAAACCCATGATAATTTTAGCCAGTGTGCTCTTACCACTGCCACTTTCACCGACAATGCCAAGACAATGTCCTTTTTCCATCGTAAAACTGATATGATCCAGCACCTGATGTTCATAACCTTTTTGTTTGTATATTTTACTGATATTTTTCAATTCTAAAAAATTCATGATTGCTCCTCTTTCAGGCGAATTCTTGCCTTGACCATTTTTTTTGTAAACTCATGCTGTGGCTCAGCAAGTATTTTTTCTTTATCACCATATTCAACCAGTCTTCCCTGATGAATGACAAGTATCTTATCTGCTATTCTTTCAACAGCAACCAAATCATGGGATACAACGATCATGCCCCATTGTTTCATTTTTCTGCATGTCGAAAGAATATCCAGCACCTGCTTTCTGGCAACTGCATCTAGTGAACTGGTTGGTTCATCACATAAAATCAGCTTAGGTTCCAAAATCATGGCCATCATAATGCCAGCCTTTTGATTCATGCCTCCTGACAGTTCAAACGGATAACTTTTTAAAAACCTTTCACCTTCTGTTATATTCATCAGTTCCAGTAGATCTAACGCTTTTTTTCTGATTTCTCTTTTTTCAGGACGCTGATGTGCCCTGACAAATAAATACAAATTTTCTTCGATCGTATAAAAAGGATGAAAAGAGTTTTCACTGTTTTGAAAAACCATTGCTATTTCCTGACCATAAAGCTGCCTTCTTTTCTCTTTTGGCAAATCAGCCAGATTCATTTCCCTAAAGCAGATCTGACCCTGACAGATCTGACCATGATCCCCCAGTAAACCAAAAATTGATTTAAGGATCGTACTCTTTCCACTGCCACTTTCCCCAACGATGGCCAGAATCTCTCCTTTTTCAACAGTAAATGACATATCCTGAACCACACAATGCTGATCATAAGCAATGGTCACATTCGAAAATTCTAAAAGACCTGTTCTCATATAAACCTACCTTTTCAATTCAAAATAATCTCTTAATGTATCACCCAGCAGATGAAACACCATCACTGTCACCAGAATGGCCATTCCTGGTGCCAGAATGACCCATGGATATAACTGCAGCATATTGGTTCCATCAGCCATCATGGCACCCCATTCAGCAGCAGGTGCCTGTGCTCCCAGTCCCAAAAATGAAAGTCCAGCCAGTTCCATGATCATGGCAGCGATATCCTGTGTAGCTGTAATCAGAATAATGGCTGCTACTTCTGGAATAATATGTTTAAAAAGGATCTGCATATGTGAACAGCCACTTAAACGCAATGCCAAAAAATAAGTTTCCTGTTTGATCGACATGGTCGCTGTTCTGGTAAGTCTGGCATATTTAGGCCATGAAACACAGGCCAAAGCAAAAACAGCACCACTCAAACCACTGGAAAGAATTCCGGCCACTGCTATTGCAAACACCATTGCTGGAAATGCAAGAAAAAAATCACCGATACGCATACACACTGTATCTACCTTGCCACCCCAGTAACCACCAAGCATCCCTATCATCGTTCCTGTCAAAGCAGTAATCATTACTAGCAGCAGGCTGGAAAAGATCGTTATTTTTCCACCTGCAATAATCCGTGAAAAAACATCTCGACCATATCTGTCTGTCCCCAGCCAGTGCAGGGTATCAGGTTTTGAAAGAGAATGAAGAAGATCCTGCTGATAAGGATCAAAAGGAACAAGAGCGTCACCAAATAATGCAATCAGCAGCATCACACAGAACAAAAAGAGCATGATATACAGTCTGATTTTCATATTTTTCTTTTTCATCAGCTGGCTTCCTCCTTTTTCAGTTTAGGATTCAAACGATAATTGAACAGATCGGTACCAAAATTGATCATAACATAAATGACTGTCATCCAGATTACATAGCCCTGAACAAGGGGATAATCTTTCATCATGATCGCATCAACTGCCATTTTGCCAATACCATCCCACATAAAAACTGTTTCGATCACCGCACAGCCGCCCAGCAATGAACCAATCGACAGCGACAGCAGTATCAGCAGCTGTGGCAATATTGCTTTTAAAACATACCTGTACAGAATCGTTCTTTCTTTGATTCCTCTGGCTCTGGCTGCCAAAACATATTCTTTATGAAGTTCAGTCAATACAAGCGTTTTGATTTGTCTGATATACTTGCCAGTCATCGAAACCGTCAAGGTCAGCACTGGTAAAACTGGATTTTGACTGATTACTGGCAACAAATTGAGTTTAACAGAAAATATATAAATACATAAAAGTGCAACAAAAAAACCTGGCATCGAATTTCCCAGCAGACAGAATATACGAATGATCCTGTCAACAATCTGATGATGCCTGATGGCTGATAAAATCCCCAGTGGCAAAGCAATCAGTATGGTCATCATCATTGCCAGCAATGTCAGCAGTAAAGTTGCTGGCAGTTTTGTCATCAGTACCGACACTACTGATTTTCGCGAAACATATGAACATCCCATATCTCCTCTTATCAAATTTCCCAGCCAGCTGATATACTGCTGATACAGAGGTTTATCAAGTCCCAATTCTACTCGCATATTTTCCTTCTGTTTTTGCGAAAGAACAATACCGGTATTCTGTTCATAGACATCTACTGCATCGCTGGAAGAAAGATGAATCAGAATAAAAGTCAATAATGAAATTCCTAACACCACAATGATCAGTTGTTTTATCCTTTGTATAATCAATCTTTTCATATCTTCTCCTGTACAAAAAATACGAAGACATCATGTCATCGTATCTGTTTTTTAGACAGCTTGGCTGTTATTTCATAATAGTCACTGGAATGAGCTGTCAATCCTGAAACACTGTCCTTATACACCAGTGACATCTTAAGATGAGCAATAAAAACAAAAGCATGATCATTCAGGATCGTCTGTGTCATCGCCAAAGCCGTCTTCGTTCTTTCTTTTTCATCAAAAGACATGGCCATCTGCTGTGCCAGCGTTTCTAATTCCTGCGATTCATAATGACCTCGATTTTTACTGGATCCTTTCAAGCAATGCGTCGTAAAAAAATACTCCAGATCACCCGTTGGCGCACTGACAAACGCTCCAGCAAAAATATCCCACTGTCCCTTATCCAAAATATCCTGATAACTGGCAGTATTGGTGATATGCAACTCAATTCCGATTTCCTTCAAGGTCGCCTGCATACTTTCAGCCAGCAAAGGCAGTTCCTGACGTGACGGATATGTTAAATAGCGTAATGTCAGTTTTTCTCCATTTTGATCAACATAGCCATCACCATCGCTGTCTTTCCAACCTGCCATCGCCAGTAATGATGATGCAGTTTCAAGATCAAAAGCTTCACTTTTTAGATCCGTCTGATCAAAAAAATCAGCCGGAAAAGGTCCCAGAGCAGCTGTCGCCTGTTTTGCTAATAAAACATCTGTCATATTTTCCTTATCAGTTGCACATGCAATCGCCTGACGAATCCGTTCATCCTGCATGATTTCACTTTGAAAATTCATCTGTAGAAAAATCGTCCGTGATGTTTCGCAAGAAGAAATCTTATAGCCTTTTTCTTCCGTAAAAAGCGGTAACGATGCATATGGCAGTCCATAAGCTCCATCAAGTTCTCCTGACTGCAAAGCCATCGTCAACGTATCGCCATCACTGATCGTCTTCACTTCTATTTTTCTGATGGATGGCATTCCCTCATAATAGTTTTCATTTCTTTCTAAGATCAGTCCCTGGTCAGTATTGATTTCCACCGCCTGATATGGTCCCGTACCAGCAACATTGCCATCTTCACTAATACCTGCCTCCATATCAATGATACAGCCATAAGGATCCGAAAGATAGTTGATCAAAGCTGGAACTGGCTGTTTTGTTGTAATACGCAGCTGATATGTATCTATGACAGCCAGGTTTTCTATTTTCAAATCATTGGCTGCCCGTTCATGAACTTCAATGAGATGTTCCAGACATTCCTTGACAGATTGTGCATCCATTTTTCTGCCACTGGTGTAATAAACATCATCTCGTAACGTGATCTGCCATGTGAGTTCATCAATACGATCATATTCACTGGCCAGCCATGGTTGAACATCCATCGTATCAGAATATTGAAAAAGTGTCTCACCAATGCCATAACGAATACATGCCCAGCCTGAATAGCCGCGATGTGGATTAACATCAGCTTCATCATTTTCCAGATTAAATGTCGTATCCCCATAAACAAATACCTGATCATCTTCATCAGCTGCACAGCCAGACAGCAAAGATGTGCTCAGCATAAAAATCAAACTTATCAAAATTATTTTCTTTTTTCTTTTCATAAAAATACCTCAACTCTATTTTATCAGAATCATTACTGATATAAACAGTTGAGGTATTCCATTTATTCATATCAAGTGTCCTTTTCAAAACAACTTTGGATATATTGAATAAACTCTAAAGCCAGCGGTGAAAGCTGTTCCTGATCTCGACAGACAACACCATAAACAACCTGATGCCCACTCAAAGGATAATCCCCTTTCATACCGTCATTTTGACCCGTGCTGGAATAGTGTCCAGAAATATTGGCCAAAGGACTGTCAGAGAGCATCTTTTCCATAATATAGTCACTGTTCGTAATAACTGCGATATTTTTAGCATCACAGTCTATCTTTTCACCATTGGCCAATAACCATTCGTGACCAGTAAACTCATCCTGATACATCTGAATATAACGCAGATCATGAAGCATTTCCTCATTTTGCTGATCATCATTCTTTTGTCCGATGTGCAGCATTCCCTGGACATTCGCCAGTTTTGTAAAAACAAGATGATTTTTCTTCAGCAGATACCGAAAATGTTCATGATCATGTTCAAAGACATAGACAAAGCCTATCTCATCATTACCGTCATGGATGCGTCTTAAAATTTCAGTCGTTGATGAATTGCGAATATGAAAATGATGATCCTGATCATAATGAAGATTATAAAACTCACAGAATCTCGCTGCAAACCAGGAACTGGGATTAGTCGAAATATGCAGCCTGCTCTGTCGAGAATACTTGGAAATATTTTCTAAAACTTCCATATCATCCAGAACTTTGCTAGCATACTGATAGACCTTTTTCCCATACTGTGTCAGCACGATTCCTCTCGCTTCACGAACAAATAATGCTGAACCCAGTTCATTTTCCAAAGCCATGATGGCTTTAGATACATTGGACTGAGTCGTATACAGTACTTTCGCTGCTGCACTGAAAGAATTCATTTCACTGCTGACGACAAAATATTTTAACTGTTTAATATCCATATCCATCACCTTGTTTTCTCATAAGCATAAAAGTAAAGAATAAATGCTCCTTTTCACTTGTTCTATTAAAAAATTATAAAAAGTGCCATCCTTTTTGTCAAACAAAAAACCCGCCATAGCGAGTTTTCCTATTTTGTATACTGATCAAGAATTTCTCTGATCTGTATCAGATCATTCTCCGTTCCTTCGTTTTCTACTTTATAAAGACATGGAACATCATACTGTTGAGCAATCAGTTCACCAGCCTGACAAAATGCTTCACCATAGTTTTTATCACCACTGACGATAACACCCTTTAAAAAAGGATGCTGCTGATCCAAAAACATTTCAACTTCACTGGGAACATCTCCAAATCCATCAGTATAAGTAAAAAGAATATAGCATTCATCAACAGTTTCACTTCCCGATTCAATTGAAAGCGCCTCGATTCCCAGTCTTTGAATAATGCTTTCTACATTTCCAGTTCTGCTGGCATAAACAAATTTCATTCTTTCTCCTCCTCGTATAATGTAGTTAAGATATTTTTAACTACATTTCTTGTATTTAGATTTTTGTTAAGAGATATCTATAAACTCATTATTCGTAGATTATAAAATCTATATTATAATGTCTGTAGAGATAGAGTGGTTTTAG
>CASETM010000017.1 GCA_949290865.1 uncultured Bacillota bacterium | reverse complement strand
CCTGTTATTTTAATTAAGATCCAGTAATTGTCTGTACTCTTGTGGACTTAGATAATTCAGCGATTGTTTTATTCTTTTGGTATTGTACCACACAATATATTCATTGATAAGTGTTGTGAATTTTTCTATACTGACATCGTTCCATTTTCTCCCCTAGAACATCTCGTTTTTCATCCGTCCAAAAAATCCTTCACATGCAGAGTTATCTGGCGAACAGCCTTTCTTGGACATGCTTCTTTGAAATCCATACTTTTCCATTCTGCTGATCCATTCTGGCCATCGATAATGTGCTCCTCGATCACTGTGTATGATTGGTTTTTCTCCATTTTGTAGTGTTTCATGGTACTCATCTAACATACTGTTAACGAGTTCGGCATTTGGATTTGTACTTATTTTCCATGCAGATACCATCCCATCAAAACAGTCTATGATTGGTGATAAATATACCTTTCCAGCTGGAATAGAAAATTCTGTTATATCTGTTAACATCTTACAATTTGGTTTATCTGAGTGGAAATTCCTATTGATGAGATTTTCAGTAGCTATTGTAATTTCTCCTCTATAAGAACTGTATTTCTTAGTCTTTTTTATTTTCACAACCAGATGATTATCTTTCATGATCTTCCTAACAATTTTTTCGGATATGATGATTTCTTGTTTTTTCAGCAAGGCATGGATCCTTCGATAACCATATCTGCTGTCATTTTTGTGAAACAAATGCGATATTTCTTTAGTTATTGCTTCATATTTTCCTTTTGAATGGATGACCTTATGCTGATAGCAATAACTGCTTTTTGAAATATTCATCCTTTTCAAAAGCAGTGACAATGAATATTTATCTCTCAGGGCATCGATGATCATTGTCTTTTCTTTGTTTTTTAAATTAAACTGATCGATGCCCTGATCTTTTTTTAGTATTTTGATTGTTTCTTTCAGAATATCATTTTCTATTTCTAGCTCTTTAATCTTTGACACAGGATCATTTTGATCAGGATCATGATCAGACGTATCTGTAACGATCTTACCTCTAGGTAAATGCTTCTTTTCACTTGCCAATGCAGCTGCACCTCCTGCAACATATTTTCTTCTCCATAGATAGATACTCGTTCTTGAGTAACCAGAATCCTGGGATACTGATTTTATATCTTCTCCTTCTTCAAAGCAACGATGAATGATTGATAATTTTAATTCCAGTGATGGATGTCTTCTATGCTCAGGTTTATCTGAATAGTCGACGGATGCTTTAATCTTCTTTTCAATATTCCTGTTTTTGATCCATGTATACATATTTTGCCTAGTTGGATAGCCAAGTGTATTGATGACTTTAGCTATTGAACCCGTTTCATCATAAAGCGCAAGTGCCTGCTGTTTTTCCTGTTCCGTATATGCCATATATTTTCCTCCATTGCATCATTTCAGGTCCAAGAAATTGTCCGCACCTCCCCCTCCAAGGATGCAAAGAATAAAAAATATAAAAGTGTATTTGGTATAACAGATTACGATATACCTATGTTTGGTTTTAAAAGTGCACTTTTTATCTGTTTTATGACTTTAATGACATTGATTGTTTGTACAAATGTTTGCACTTTGTTACATATCAGCAGCTTTTTGCCCAATGCTGTTATTACCGGTATTGTCAGTGGTTATAGTGTAGCTTTTGCTCAGTTTTTTATCGAAAGTAAAAAGAAATTGTGTAAAGAATTTTATATCGTTGGCAGTTTGATGAGCTGTATGGCATTCTTCATTATTTTCATCTTTAAATAAACAGGAGGGAAAAGAATGTTTGAAAAGCTTTCTAATTTGATTGAAGGCCGTTTAGCCGGACCTTTGGAAAAATTATCAAATCAAAGACATTTACGAGCTATTCGTGATGGTATTATCGCTACATTGCCATTAATTATCGTGAGTTCTTTGTTAATGGTTATCGCGTTCTCTTATAATCAGATGCCGGAATCTTGGGCTATCAGACAGGTAATCCAGGATAATGCGGTTGCTATTTTATTACCATATAGAATGTCAATGTACATCATGACATTATATGCTGTTTTTGGAATTGGTTATTCACTGGCTAAATCATATGATTTAGATGGGTTAAGTGGAGCTATTATGGCCGAACTGACTTTTTTACTGACAGTGGTGCCGGTATCTATTCCAGATGTGACAGAATCAATTTCTGCATTAGCCAGCAAAAATGCTGAATTGAATACGTTCTTAAATAGTTTACCATCTGGCTATGTTATTCCTGCCTAAACATTAGGTTCAGCCGGGATGTTTATCGGAATTATTTCGGCATTTATTGGCGTTGAAATCTATCGTTTTACTCAGGTAAAAGGAATTAAAATTACAATGCCAGCTGCAGTACCACCAGCTGTTGCTCGTTCATTTGAATCATTAACACCAACAGTTATTATCATTTTAGGTGTTTCTACAATAACAATGTGGTTAGGTATTGATGTGCATTCAATTGTTGGTAATTTAATTAAACCATTAGTTAATGCGACTGATACACTGCCATCAACTTTATTGATTATCTTCCTGATCATGTTTTTCTGGTCATTTGGTATTCATGGGGATTCAGTTGTAAGTTCTCTTGCTAGACCAATCTGGTTGATTCTATTAGATCAAAATACAGCAGCTATTGCTTCTGGACAGGCAGCAACTCATATAGGAGTTGAACCATTTTTACAATGGTTTGTGCATATCGGTGGATCAGGTGCAACATTAGGACTAGCAATTCTGTTCTGTGTAAAAGCTAAATCAAAATATGGAAAAACATTAGGTAGAACCACAATCTTGCCATCTGTATTTAATATCAATGAACCAATGATTTTTGGTGCACCAATTGTATTAAATCCAATGTTATTAATTCCATTTATTGTAATTCCACTTGTTTTAGCAACCATCGCCTGGATTGCAACAGCTTTGCATTGGGTCAATTGTGCTGTGACTGTTGCACCATGGACTTTTCCTGGGCCAATTGGAGCTTATCTAGCTTGTGGTGGAGACTGGAGAGCAGCTTTATTAAATGTGATTTTAATCTTGATTTCAGTAATCATGTACTATCCATTTTTCAAGATGTATGATGATAAAATGGTAGCAGAAGAAAAAGCCCAGGAACAATAGAGAAGAAGGTTATCCTTTTTCTCTTTATCTTTATAAAGTAGGTGAAATGATGAAATATATTGGAATCGATGGTGGGGGTACTAAAACTCATTTTGTTCTTTTTAATGAAAATGGACAAATAGTAAAAGAAGTACTTAAACCAACAGTTCACATTTTAAATCAGTCAAAAGAAAAATGTATTCAGTATTTAAAAGAAGGTGTTGAAGAACTTGATCCAGAGAACTATGCTTATGTCATTGCAGGACTGGCAGGATATGGTCAACAGGAAGAAGTTAGACATCTTATCGATGAGGTATGTGTTCAGGCTTTTGCATCTAGAAAATATAAAATTTACAGTGATGTTGAAATTGCCATGCAAGGAGCCTTAGATGGACATGATGGTATCGTTGTTATTGCTGGAACAGGCTCAATTGCTCTATCTTCAATTAATGGTCAATTGAAACGCTGTGGTGGCTGGGGTTATCAATTGGGAGACGAAGGCAGTGCCTATTGGATAGCTAAACAAATGTTGTCAGTTTATTGCCAGGATATTGATGGTAGATTAGAAAAAACGGCATTATATGATTTGATTAAAAAAGAATGTCATTTACAAAATGATTACGATATCATTACTTATATGAATCAGTTGAATCATGATCGTCGTGCTATTGCCTCGCTTGCGAAAATCAATGCCTTGGCGGCACAAAAAGGTGATTTATATGCTTTATCCATTTATCATAGAGCTGCTAATGAACTCAGCCAGCTCATTAGAACGCTTGCTCATGATTTTGCTGAATCGTTTTATGTTTCTTATATTGGTGGTGTTTTTCATTCTGGAGATATGATTTTACAGCCACTAAAAGAACAGTTATCATCATTACCATGTCAATTGATAGCTCTGGTTCATACACCGGAATATGGTGCTTTTATTTTAGGAAAGAAAGAATATGGTAAAAAAGAAAAGAGGAAAGAAAATGAGTAATAAAATACTTTGGGGTGGTGCAACAGCATCGAGTCAATACGAAGGAGCATATGATCAAGATGGAAAAGGACTTGATACTCAGGACTGTCGACCATATATTCCTAGAACAGAAAATGCAACTACCAAAACCAGATTATTAAGTTATGATACGATAGCAGAAGCTAAACAATGCCAGGGAGTAGGAAATTATCCATTTCGTCAGGGCAGTGATGGCTATCATCATTGCCAGGAAGATTTGGATCTGATTAAAGAATTAGGACTGGATGTCTATCGCTTTTCTATTTCATGGTCGAGAATATTTCCTCATGGCGATGAGTTAGAGCCTAACGAAGAAGGATTGAAATATTATGATCATATCATTCACGACTTAAAAGCTGCGGGCATCAAAATTTTCTTGACGATGAACCACTATGCACTACCACTGTATCTTGTAGAAAAATATGGTGGCTGGACAAATAGAAAAACAGTTGATTTCTATGTCCGTTTTGCTAAGACGATTTTATCACGCTGGAAAGATGATATTGATTTCTGGTTACCATTTAATGAAATCAATGCAGGTTATTTCAGACCTTATAATGGAGTTGGATTAGTTAAAGAAGAAAATGCGCCTTATGATCAGTCTTTGGTTTTTCAGTCATTGCATCATCAGTTTTTAGCGAGTGCGAAAACCATTGCCTATGGTAGACAAATCGGGGTAAAAGGTCAATTTGGATGTATGATATCATGTTTCTGTTATTATCCATTGACTGCCAAACCAGAAGATAATATGAAACTTGTTCATGATGAAAACGTTAATCAATGGTTCTGCAGTGATGTACTAGCTAGAGGTTATTATCCTTCGTATATGTCAAGATTTTTTAAAGAAAGAAATATTCATATCCAGATGGAAAAAGATGATACAAAGCTTTTAAAAGATAATACATGTGATTTTGTTTCGTTTTCATACTATTCATCAAGTGTTGTGACTATTGATGAAGCACCGCAGACTGCTGGGAATCTTGTTGTAACAACAAAAAATCCATATTTAAAAGCAACGGAATGGGGTTGGCAAATTGATCCAATTGGTATGCGTATTACTTTAAATAAAGTATATGATCGCTATCAAAAGCCAGTCATTGTTTCTGAAAATGGTTTAGGGACTCATGATATCCTGGAAGCTGATCATCAGATTCATGACACTTATCGTATCGAGTATCTTCAGCAGCATTTTGATCAGATCATGGAGGCAGTTGAAGACGGTGTTGATGTTTTAGCATATTGTATGTGGGGAATTATTGACATTGTATCAGCAGGCAGTTGTGAAATGAAAAAGCGTTATGGCGTGATATATGTAGATGCGGATAATGAGAGGAATGGAACATATAATCGTTACAAAAAAGACAGTTTCTACTGGTATCAGTCTTATATAAAAAATCATTAATAAAATAGAAGAGAATATTAAAAGTAGCAAAATAAATGTTCTTTAAATAAAATAAGTAAAAAAGACCTTGGGAAAACTATTTTCTGGCAAGGTCTTTTTTGTAATGAATTGATCTGATGGCCTTGTATTTGTGTTGACTTAATTGTAATAGTTTTCTATACTATGATAAAAAAGTTTTTTGTACTAAAAGAGAAAAAGGGGAGGAAAATGAAACGATTTGGAACGTTAGTGATGGTCATTTTCTTATTGACAGGTTGCACGGTCAAGAAACAGGATTCTCAAATGTCAGTATATCATTTTCAAGGTATATCCTTCACAGTTCCTGATAGTCTCGACATTGTCGAAGAAGAGCATGCGATGATTGTTGAAAATGATGAGTGGAGATTGACTTTTTCAACAGGAACGGTAGGGGGTCAGGGTTCTTCTATGACACCATGGCAGGCATTTAGAATGGTCATGAAAGATACCTATCGTGATTTTAAAGAAACGACCTTCTGTGGTCAGGAAGCTGTTCAATTTATGGATGAAAATGTGGGACTTTGTATCTATACCTATATGCAAGATTCAAACAGTTCAGAATTATTGGCAGTGAAATTATATGATTATCAAGGAAATCATCATGATTTAATCAAAAATAAAGATGTTTCAAAAATTTTATCAAGTTGTACGTTCGAAGAATAATAGAAAAAAGCTCTTAAAATACTATATAACCTGAATGTAAAAAGGCTATGATATCGTCTAAAAATATTTGAATCATCTACAGGATTTTGATAAATTTGAAAACTTTCTCTATACAACGATAACGAGATAAACAATTCATCTCATGAAATTATAGAAAGAAATACATAAAGCAAAAAACATGAACAAATTAGAAGATATTTCAGGAATTCCATCCTGAAAGTTCATTGGATTATGCCTGGCTGAAAAAGTCCGTCAATAATCTAATTAATGAATTGCTTTTGAAGCAGAAAATGGTCATACTAATATAATATTTTGAAGAACTTTCCTTAAGCGAAATTGTCGATGAATTGAAAATCACTACAAATATGATCAATAATCGTTTGCGCTATGGTAAAGAAAAACTGAATTCGATTTCTTATTTGAATGAGAAAGGATGAAATATAACAGAAATAAAAGTCAAATTCTGAATATGCTGATCTGACAAATCAAACAACAAATCATGATCGTTATTATTAAGCGAAAGAACACATTTTATTAAAAGGCTGACACTTGTGACCGTGACTTTAACGGTAATGGTGACCAGCTTTTTTTGGTCACAAATAATGAAATGGTAATTTCCAAATTTACAATCAATATTCATAGTATAAATTGGTTATTTTGTTTTTGAATCAGTTACGAAAATATTGTCAAAAATTACAAGAAGTTTGATAAAAATGTCATAAATCATTTGAATGATAGTTCGTTGAATGAGTCTATGATATTATTAAAATGACAATTTTTAATTAGATTTAGTATACTTATGATTTTTAAAAAGCTGTTTTTGAGCTGTGTTTTGGATTTGTTTAAGATAGTATGTCGTTGATGAAATGAAATAACATTCTTTTTTTGAACTTAACAGTTTGTATCTAGAATAATTACATGATAACGAAGAATAAATTATAGATAATGGTCGAATTATGGTGTATAATTGTATTTAATGTACGGAGTTGATTGTGAATGTATGAAATAAAGCAAGTAAAATATAATAAAATGCATTGCACGAAATGCGGAGAATTTACGGTTGCTGATTTGGTAGGATTTAATTTTTCTCATGTTTTTGCTAAAGCAATTGAACAGCAAAGTGATGAAACATGGAAATCATTGGTCAGGCTCGATCTGAAATTTTATTATACTTTAAGAGATGTTTGCCAAGAATTCAATTTTCATATTGATCAAAAGGGTCCTAGCTGTTTGAATTTGACGGTAGGTGAAGTCATTCAACAGCTGGAGTTTCTGATGAGGCCTGTGACTTTTAAAGATATCCAAGAAAGTGATCGAAATACTGTTTTATATAATAAGTTGTATGAAATTATTCCATCGGATCATGGTTTGCCCGATGAAAAAATGGATGATATAGAAATGTTGATTAGAAATCTGTCTTTATATCAAAAAGATGAGATCATTATTTCTGTTCCTGTCAGTTTTGTTTTTGCTAAGGATAACATTCAAAATGAAATTCCTGTTGGTATTAAATATTATATCAATGATGAAGAGTTTATTGATGTTAATAGAGTGTGTCCATGCTGTGGAACACCATTTGATAATCAATCTGGTTTTCACCGCGAGTTTATTATTGGTTTGGCAGGATTATCAAGAGTCGGAAAAACTGCCTATATTGCATCACTTATTCATAGACTAAAACACTTTGGAAATGATGATTTTATCTCTATTTCGGTTAAAAAGGACGATGAAGACAGCTTTTATAAATTTAATAATGAAATTGTAAGGGTTTATGAACAAGGAGAAATTATTAATAAAACGGAAGTACAAAATGAAGAAGAAATACCTTTGGTGTATGTTTCAGTGAAAATAAACAATGAAGATTTTAATTTTGTTTTTGTAGATATGCCTGGTGAAATTTATGATAGTGAAGATGGTGAAGGAATTGATTTTGTCAGTGAAAAGCGACATATTTTAAAAAGTGCTGATGCCATATGGTGCTGTATAGAACCATCTATGATTAACGAAAAATATCATAATTCAAATTTGGAAGGAACCAAAATAAAAGACAAAAATGATCAACTAGAAAATTTAGTGACAACATTATCGAATTTGTATGTTTCAAAAATTCCTGCCTGTATCATTGTTACTCAAAGTGATTTGCTGAAAGATGATTATCCTTTATTATTCAGACCAAATGTTAATGTTATTGATGAATATATTCAGGAAGATCACACTTTGAATTTAACAAAAATAAATGATTATGTGCAGAAAACCAGAAAATTTGTCAAAAATATGATTAATTTCGAAGCGACTATTGAAGATGTGTTTGAAGGATTTTCAATGTTTGCAATCGCTTCTTACGGGTTTGATCTTAGTGACAGTAACAGTGAAAAAAAGATACGTCCTTCAATGGTAGAGTTGCCTTTTTTATGGACACTGGCTAATTTAGGGTGTATTAGTATATCACAGTCAAAAATAGGCAAGAACCTTTTTGGCAAAGAAAAAGAAATAAGAGAAACGGTTGTAGAAAAACAGAATTTGTATATTAATGGGGGAAATAATGAGTTCGATTAAAGAGATTATTGCGCAGGCAAAAATTGAGGAAATTAATCATGATAAAGTTTATAAATTTATTGCAGTTATCATAGTTGCTGGTTTATTATTTTTTACGTATCATGTATGTTTATACGGCTTTTCATTTATACCGGTCATCGGTGAAGGATTAGATAAAATATTATATTATATTAGTTATATGTTTGTAAAAATTACCGAGTTAATTAAAGAAATTATATATACGATATTTGCTTAATAGAGAGGGGATAGTATTAATATGTCATTACATAAAGTTCATTGTCCAAGATGTGGTGAGATCATTGAAGCCAATGCTTTAGCATTCGATTTTGGGGAATTGATTAATATTGCTTTAGAAAAAATGAAGAACAGATATTTTGGAGCTAACGAAGAATGGTATGATTTGACTGGTCTGAATTTATGTTTGTATTTAACTTTGGCAGATTTGATCAATATTTATGGATTTAAAACAACAAACGATGGAACATATCAGGGAACTTTTCAATTTACAACAGAAAGATTAGGAGAACAGTTAGTAAAAATAGCAAATACACCACATGCTTCTGTAGATTTGCTGGCAAGTACAACGAATATCATCGAATATGAGGCCTTGACCTATTATATGGCAAAATCAAAGGAATTGGATAAAGATGAATTGGCAGAGAAAATTCAGGAAATAGCACATCGTGTCATGATCAATAAGGGTCTGATCGTTAGTTTTGATGTTATCGTCAAAATGGACCGTGATGATCAGGGAAATAGCTTTGCTAATAAACTGGAAGTTAAATTTGATGATAACAAAACTAGAAATGTATCCAAATTTGTCTGCAAAGGCAAGGAGGGTCATCCCTGTGGAAAAGAATTGTATGGTCATGCTGGAAAATATAAAGAAATTATCATTGGTTTAGCGGGAACTGCTAGAGTTGGAAAAACAGCATATTTGGCTTCTTTATTAGCCAGTATCATGAGAGCTGGTGACGGTATAGAACGTCTTGGTTATGATCAAAATGTACTGATCAATATTGCTTATTCAGGAGAAGGATGGCGAACTTTTAAAAGCGATCTTCTCGATCCTTATATTTATGGTAAAAAGATCACAAAAACACCGGTATTGCGAGATACATCTGCAGACAACAAAGAAGCAATTCCACTGTTTTCTATGACTTTTAAGGTTAATAATGGAAAAAACTATATTTTTACCTTTATTGATATGCCTGGTGAAATATATGATGGAGGTGCTGATGGTGAAGACGGTGCCGATTTTGTGACTTCGCAAAGAAAAATCATTAGATCTGCTGACATGATATGGCTTTGCATTGCTCCTTCACAGATTGCTCAGGAACAGATTGTTGCTACTGCTGATCAGGTGAATGTCAATATTATGGAAGCCTTTGCAAATATTGACAGAACGATGCAGGCAATTCATATGAAAGGTAAGATTCCGACTGCAGTACTGATTACCCGCTGTGATGAAGCAACAGAAGATTACGGATTATTTAATCCTCACTTTAATCCTTTTGCATCAACTTCTAATCCTATGCAGTATCTGAGAAATAAATCAAAAAATTCACCATGGATCAGTGAAAATGGTGCCTTATATTATGATAATATGAAATGGCTGATTGAAAGGTCATATAGATATCTTAGTTTATCACCAGCAATTCCAGCGACGATAGAAAATATTTTTGGACATTTTACGCCAATGGCTGTAGCTTCATATGGATTTTCGGTTGATAATCCTTTTGCTGATCGTGCAGCTGACAGTAATTTGCCAATTCCTTCAATGATCGAAGGACCATTTTTGTGGTCTTTGGCAGTTCTTGGCATCATCCCTGTCTACAAAGAAGAATGGATGACAAAACAAAGAAAGAAACTGTTGGGACTGAAAACAGAAATTTATAGTGAACTAGAAAATAGACTTGTTCAGCCAGAAGAAATAGAAAAGATATTCTATTATCCAAATCATGTTACCAAATAGACAGGAGGCTCATAAAATGCAATTGTTATATGCAAATGATGGTATAAATTATCGAACCATCAATAAGTCACCATCGTTATCGTCTGGTGCAGAAAAAGTATTGTTAGGTTCCTATATGAAATACGATTTTGTCAGTAATACGGATCTATATTCATCTGTTTCAATGGAACCAGAAGCTCTTACTTACGCAGTAAGTAATCTAAATAATGAACTGGAAAAAGATTATCTGATTATTTCTAAAACCGGTCATATGAGTAATTTTTCAACACCATGTTATTATTTTCATGCTTTGCTTAAAGATGTATCTGATGATTTTTTCAAAGATGATTTTTTTGAAATTTTTAACTATCAGTTTATCGAAGATAGAAAAGTGAATAAGTATCAGCATGAAAATATTGATCATTATCAGTTTTCACAAAATAAAATAGACAGAGTAGTATTAAACGATGATCAGCTCATCGCTATTTTGGCCACTTTTATGAATAATGAAAAAAGCAACAGAAAAACCAAAATTATTGTCGATGCTAAAGGTGATACCTACAATCAGCGTTCAAGAGCTATATTGGCATCTATTTATCATTATCTGCCATATGAGTTAAGAAAAAGATATGGTTTTCTGTCTTATTCAAGAGATGAAAATGGTGGTGCTGGAAGAATTTCTTTTGTATTATATCCAAAAGAAGAAATTCGTAATATAAATTCATCATTTATTGACTTGAGTACTGCTGATTATCGCTCAATGTTACGCCGTATTGACAGTAAATATATTCAGTATGCAACATATCTTGTTTCTGAACTGGATGATACAGGGCGTCAGGAACATTTTGCTACATTGTCAGCAATAGCAAACAAAGGACGTTTAAAAATTGATGACTGTATTACCTATTATGTTAATTATAAAAAATGGAAAAATGGT
This sequence comes from uncultured Bacillota bacterium, assembly GCA_949290865.1. Taxonomy (GTDB): domain Bacteria; phylum Bacillota_I; class Bacilli_A; order Erysipelotrichales; family Coprobacillaceae; genus Faecalibacillus. The sequence continues at coordinate 8,642 of CASETM010000017.1, read as the reverse complement.
CAGCAGGAAGATTTATTGCCTGAATGGATTTTATATGTTGATCAAAACAGTTTTAGAAAAGGATCATTATATGAATTGATGATTAAGATCATTCAGGAAAAAGTTAGTGATGATTTTTATAATACTTATCTTTTTCAAAATATACTTGCTTTGCCACAGGAAAGGATTGAAGCGTTGTCACCTGCTGCTGCAAAAGCTATACGTTTTGCAGATTCTATTGATGGCTTGAAGATCGATCGAAAGCAGTTTTTAAAATGGTATAACAGGCAGCTTAGCAGAAAATTAAAAAATGTCAATGTCAATGACAATATTGCAAGATATAAAGATATTATTGGAAAAGAGATTCAAATATTAAGTCATATCGATATTGGTTCTTTGCAGCTAAAAGAAATTTTGAAAGATATCGTCATGCAGTTAGAAGATGAAAAACTTCGAATTTCTAATCAGATAGGTAATGCAGCTGATGAGGAATTAGAGAATATTGGCAGAAAATTTCAGCAGCTGCGTGATGTCTCATTGAATGACTTTGCTAAAGAGCTGATTAACATAAAAAACAGCATGCAATATAAAAGCAATGAGCCGGATTTAAATTCAAATGTTGATGAGTGGCTGAATGATTATATGTGCCAGAATTTGATTACTGACAGACAGTTTTCTGAATTTAATTCTTTTCTTGATCAAATAAAGGTACTCATTGATTATAAGATTTATGAAAAATATAAAACTGTTGTTGATAAACAACTTCAAAAAAGAAAAAGTGCCAGAGAAGAAAAAATATATCGTATTGAATCGTTGAGTACAGTCTTAAAAAACTGGCAGGATTTAAAAAAAGATATTCAAAATGGTTTTATACATTCTGATAGCCAGGTCAATGTTATTTTTGGCTTACATGCTTTACAAAAAATAAAAGCAGGACAGTTGCAGTTACTGCTGGAGTTTATTCTTGTGCCTCAGCAGGTACCGGAAATAACAGAAGACTTTCTTGATGATTTATTTGATCTGCGCTTGCTGTCAGTTGAACATTTTCAATATTTGATAAAAAAAATGAATGGATATGATGTTAAAAGAATCCTAGATTATTATTTTAAGTCATTTTCACCTGTTAAAATATCTGGAATATATGTAGCAAATATGGTTAATCTGTATGCACCAAGACAGGCCAAGCGAATTGCAGATGCATATAAATATATGAATCAGGAAGAAGTCACATTGTTTATTAAAGCAGTAAAAAAAAGAACGAACAGTGATGGTTTTGATGATTTTAATGTTTCTGGTGATGAAAAAAAAGAAAGTGGTTTTCGCTTTTTTAAAAAATAGGTTAATTAAACATGCAATATTTATACGAAATTTCACTTAACAGTTTAAAAGATCTCAAACATATCGAATGGTTTTTAAATCATCGAGATGAATACCAGATAACTGATTCAAATGCAAAAAAATTAATACGGTCTTTGCTTTATAAGATTCCAAAAAAAAATATTTTTTATTCAGATATTGTAAAAGAATATAATCAGCTTATTTCACAGTTTGAAAATAATCCTTTTAATTATCAATATGATGTTCTTGATGATAATGAGATGGAAGAATTATTCAAAAATATGAAAGGGCATATACGACAGGAAGATTCATCCCCCAAAAAATATATACGAGGGATTGAAAGTCAGAAAGTCAGCAATTATTTTGTCAAAGTGACAGATCATGAAGATAACAGTTATATCGTGCCTTATCAGTATATCGTTGATAACTCGTTCGAATATAACTTAAAAGATATTACTGATCAGTTTAATGAACAGTTAAAAAACGATAGGATCAAAGTTTTAAATGAATTTGAGGCTATTCAGGACCATTACTTGAATTATTGGAAAAATGGTGTTGGAAAAGCAGTTGAAAGGTACGAAACGGTTCAGTATGGAAATATTAAGCAGATATTTAAGATGAGCATGCAATTGATCATATATAATTATTTTCTGATCAAAATCATGTATGAATCACAATATCTTCAGGTTATTTCTCATTTCTGGCAGTATTTTGCCGAAATAAATGATACTAGCGCTATTTATTCAGCAAATTATGTATTTCAGGGCCACGCTTTTCTAGGAATTCTGGCATTATTACTGATTACCTATTTTATTTATCTTGATCTCTATTATATATATGGAGCGTACTATATCTTTTTTGTAAAAAGAAAATACGATCATATCGTGAATTATCATAAAGAAGTATTAGTGTTATATGAAAAATTTTATGATGACTGGGGAAAATGCAAAAATGATTTACTTGTTGAGAAAGTAAAAAAAGTTAATCATAGAAGTTCTATCTATATTCCCCTCATTAAAAAAGTTAGTCGTAAATATCAGTTGTTTGAACAAAGAACTTTTTTTGAACATAATCAACGTGTTACAAAACAGCGTTTTATTGATGTTCAAGTTCCTTATACGCGATATTATAAGACACCAATCAATAAACAAATTAAAAAAATAGTTTTATTATTGATTTTTGTAGAAACTATTTGTAATGCATTTATGATTATTCGATACTTTTAATGGGAGGGAAAACAATGAAAAAAATAATTACAGTATTTGTCATTTTTATAGCAATGACATTGGCATTGGTGATACAGCCTGCTGTAAATGTTCATGCGACTGAGAATAAAGAAATGGATGTTGTTCTTGTTCTTGATCAGTCTGGATCAATGAAATCAAACGATCCAGATAATATGATGAAAGAAGCAGCAAAGAAGTTTATAACTATGATGCCTTCAAACAGTCGAGCTAATATTATTACATTTAATAGAAGTCGTTCAAAATGGAAAGATGGACTTACCAGTCTTTCGGATGAGCAACAGACAAAGTCCGCAACAGATTGGATCGACAATATTAAATATACGGGTGATACAGATGTTGGGAATGCTGTTGCTGATGCAATTGATATGTTTGATGTCAGTGATGGCAAGGTACATGCTATTTTGGTATTTTCTGACGGTAGAAATGATTTTGGACATGAAAGAAATAAAGAAGTAGAAAGTGACGAACGATTAAGTGATGCTTTGGCTATTGCCAAAAACGCCGGGGTTCAGATATACTGCATTGGCTATGGTAAGGAAATGGTTGATCATAATGATTCACCATATAAAAAATTAGATAGTATTGCTGTTGCTAATTCAACAAATCGTATCACGACTGATACAGATCCTGATTCAATCGATAATTATTTTACAACTGTTATTGCCGAATTAATGAACACATCACCAATTGCGGTTGTAGATAATAATGTCGATATTGCTTCAAATGTCAAGGAGGCCAATATCACGGTTACCAGCAACTCAAGTATTAATGATATTTCATTAGACTTGATAGGACCTAATCAGAACAAAGTTGATTTTGGTAATGATAAAGCAAAATTATACAAATATAAAAACAGTATTGTTTTAAAACTTTATAAGCCTGAAAAAGGAAGGTATACAATACAGACTGATAAAGATGTTAAAATTTCAGCCATATATATTCCGTATTATGATTTTACTTTGAAAAGTTCTATTTTAAACAGTAACAACAAAACAATCACAGAATTAACAAATGGTGAAGAAGCAACAATCAAAACCAATATTCAGCAAGATAATAAAAATGTCACAACTTCAGATACGTATCAGAATATCAAGGCAACTGCGCTTGTCACAGCTAAAGATACTAAAAAAAGTCAGACCATCACATTAAACTATCAAGATAACAGTTTAATTGGGAAAGTTAATTTTGATCATGTAGCAACATACGATATTCAGATTGATGTTATTTCTGATACTTTCCATTTAACGGATCAGCTGGAAATAAAAACAAACAAGAAACCGATTTCGATTAAAAAAGATATTGGTAAACAGACATTGGACAAAACATTTAAAGATTCTGACAGCAAACTGATTTCAATGAAAACATTAAAAGGAGTCATCGAAGATCCTGATGATGTTGGATTTAAAGTCGTTAAAGTGAAATCAAGTGATGAAGATACTGTTTCTGCTGAGTTGACGGATAAAGGATTAGAAATCACAGGTTATGACTGGGGTTCTGCAAATGTGACGGTTACATATGAAGATAAACTGGGAAATACTGTTGATACAACTTTTACAGTTAAAGTTAATGATAAAGCATTACTGCTTCTCTATACATCTATACCATTCGTGATTGGTGCTGTCATTTTAATCATTGTATATCTGATCATTAGAAGGTTCCGTCTTATCAGAGGTAATTTTACAATTCAGGAGGTCATCGTTGAAAAAGATATAGAATCTTATTCTATCGGTGATATTCGTACATATCCAAGTAATATATTTTTAATGAGAAAGAAGAATTTGGCAACTGGTATGAGTCAGTATGCCAGTGATGTTTATCATCAAAGTTATGATGATAAAGCAGAAAAATTATATCAGCTTATAAACAATGATTCAGTAATAAAGAAAGCTTTAGAATCAGTTGTATTTGTGGGAACATATCTTGGTAGAAACGGATGTATCATCAAAATTAAAGATCCTCATGTATCATATGGTAATAATTTACGATATGGTGTAAAAGTAAAGGAAAAATGGAAGAATGAAAAGAATTTCACGATTTGCATAAAAGATGATAATGGTTTAGAAATGACGATAGCAGGTCATTATGCTGCATCTATATTTAGAAAGAAACCATCATTTGACGAAAACATGGATATGTTCAATCAAAATGATCAGTCAAATGATACAAATAATGATGGTTTTAACGATTTTACATTTTAAATAGAGGGGAGAATTTTTATGGCATTAAGTCAGGCAAAGAAGGACAAGTTAAAAGAGTTAGAATTGAATAAAAGTGGGGTTGCTTTTGTTAGTGAAAAGTCTCATGTAAAACCTAATCCTACGATTATTATCAGTTTAGGTGGTTTGGGTGGTCGAACCGTCAATATGCTTAAAGGAAAATTTGAAAAGGAAATCGGTTCATCAGATAAGGTGTTCTTTAGAGTTATTGATACGTGTGTTGATGATACAAATAAAATTTCTAAAGTTAAAAACGATGGGACTCGAAATTCTAATCCAAATGCATATATGGATTCAGCAGAAACCATTACTTTATATGAACCAATTATTGAAAAACTGCTTTATAAAGAATCAATTCCACAGAACATAAAGGAATGGTTGAATCCTAGTCTGATTGGTACACCATTAAAAGGGGATGGTGCTCAACAGATTAGACAGATTGGTAGAGCCATGCTGGTCAATGATCATGTTTATGGAACAACAAGAAGTAAATTGTCAACAGTGATCAACAGTGCTATTGAAAAAGCTAATGAAATCGATGGTGCAAATGTCGATGTTATCGTTATTGCAGGGATTTCTGGTGGTACAGGTTCTGGTACGATCATCGATATACCATACATGATTCATGATTTATTTACATCTGTTGGTTTTTCAAAGTACACATTGGCCGGATATATTTATACACCTGACGCTCAGTTTGAAGAACGCGGTATCAAAGACAATGATAATATTAAACTTAATTTAAAGACAAATGGATATTCAGCTCTGAAAGAAATCGACTATTTTATGAACATTGTTGAAACTGGAAGCAATTACAGTTTGAAATTAGGAGTCAAGAGCATCAATTCAAATAAAAATATTTTCTCAACATGTACGCTTGTTTCGGGATATAGTGAATCAGGTGGAATCAATAAAATGGAAGTGACTATGGGGCGCTTAACTGATCAGCTGATGGACATGCTGACAGATATTTCATTTGTTGATAGTAGCGGACAGCCTGTACAATTGGCTGAATCCTTGATGAGCAATGAATCAGCAATGTTAAATGCATGGTTTAGAAATCATCCAAACAGAAAAGATTTTCATCGTTATGCCTCTTATAAATATCAGGTATTAGGTTATAATGCAATCAAAATTCCAAGAGATGAAATTCTGGCTTATTGTGTAAACAAAATTTACGAAAATGTTTTAACAGAGTTTACAAATTTCCAGAAAGTTAATAAACAGATGCTAGATGAAGTTTATAAAGCAACAAGTACTGATAGTATACTATCTGTAAGACAGTATGTTTTGGGAATTAATCCACAGGATCCTATTAGAAGAAATATCTTCATTGAAGACAACATTAAAAAGAGTATGATCAGCAATAATCCAATGTATGGATATCAGCTGGCTGTCAATATGGCAAGTTATTATTCACAAAAAATAACTCCTGTCTTCAGATCACAGTTTGAAGCAAAACTCTTTGAAGATTTGTCTAAACAGATTGATAAGATATTTGATACATATGGTCCTTATATGGCTTTGAAAGCAATTGAACATAAGTCAAATGAATTGAATGTAGGAAATCCTGATGAACCATTTTCTGGTATCATAGAACAACTGTATTTATTAGGAAATCAGTTTAAAGAACAGGCAAAAAATGCAAAGAATACTTTCGCTAATGGTGGACAAAGTAAAATTAATCAGTTGGCTAGTGAAGTAACGAAATTGCTTGCTGGAAAAAAGGAAATGGCTGAATATAAAGATGCCTGTGGAAGATTGGCAGTTATTACTGATATAGATGCACCACTATATGATCTGATTGCTGATGGTTTATATAATGTTGCTGATGAAATAAACAAGTTAAATTCAAGGCTGTTTGAAGTTTATACGTCGGTATTGACAGAAATCCAAAGAATATTAAATAAAGATGGACAGTACTTTGCACAGTCCAAACAAGTTACAAAAGGAAATCAAAAAACTTATTCTGTTGATATCTTAGCTAGTGGTAAAGCAAAAGCTCAACATCTTGAACAGTATCTGAATAGTTTTATTTCTCGTGTAGCTGTTGAAGAATTGGCACAAAATTTTATTAAAACAATGCGTAATAATAAAGAAAAGTGGCTTGCCGAAAATAAAGATGATGATTTTGATGTGGTGAATGTTGTAAGAGAACTGATGGATGAATGTTTGATTCATAACAATATGAGAAATGATATTATTGAAAAGTTTGTTGTCGTTGCTTACAATAATCAGGATATCAGTGCTGATGAATTAGACACAATGTGGGCTAATAACAATCCAGGTTCTCCAAAAATGGAAGCGTTGACAAATGCTGCCAGAGAGATTTATAACGTTTTAAATACAGGAGCGAGAACATTAGCACAATCAAATACAATTTCATTTAAAGAGTTTACTTCTCAGATTTATATTGGAACATTGGCTGATACACCTTTACTTTCAAAAATATTAGCTGAAATTATTTCGAGTCAGGGACAGACTCCTGTAACTAGCAATGCAAAAAATAAATTTATTGTTACTCAACGTTATTTTAACCTGCCAATGTATATTCTTAATGGAATGGCAGATTTTGATCAGCAATATCTTGTTAATGCAAAAGCTGGTAGACATATGGATGAAAATAATGAAAACTGGGGTCGTTTCCCAAATCCGTATACAATTGACAGTGTTGCAAAGGATATTTCAGCAAGAAATGAAGTTCCTGAAATGATCTATAACAACCCAGATTATCAATTATTAACGAAAGTAAAAAATGATGTTGACGAAGGAATTGATATTTTACATTCAATCAATCTTTATAATGATCCGGTTACTCAGACTGGTGTTATGTATTTGATGGATATTGTCAGTGAACCAGATAAAGAAACCTTCAAAGAAGCTTTAACTAAAAAGATGAAACGCAGCAAGGATTTCGATTTAATTGAATTTATGAAAGAAAATGGGTACATCATCAATCCTGTTCTAGTCAACACAGGGAATACTGATATTAATTTGAGTATTCGTGATTTATCAGAAACAACTGAAGATAAATATAAAGATCTACCTGTACCAATTGCAGATGTTTATAAATGGATTCGTAAATCAATAAAATACATGGATATCATTGAAAAGAATAATCCTAAATTTAAAGAAATTATGGATTTAATGACTGAAATTGAAACAGAGATGAAAGGTAAAAAACAATTTATCGATCATGTAGAGGTATTTGCTTTTGCATTACGTGCTGGTCTGGTTAAACAGAAAACACCAGATAAAAATACAATTTGGAACTATATGAATGGCAATGAACCAGTGACAGTTAACCTGACAACAAAGAAAAGCTTTGATAAAAAATTCTATTTATATAATGTCTTTGATAAGTTTACAACATTAGATGAAAGAAGATTAGAAATGTTAAGATCTCAAGCTGTTAAGATCATTGAAAATGGTGATCAGGTTGATTGTGATAGTTTTAGTGAACATATTGAATACGTTTTAGGTGATGAATGTTTAGGTGATCCTTTTAACTGGGAAGAAATTAATGATGAAGCTGTTTCTTTAGGAATTGCAGAAAATTATCAAATTGCAGACTTAAATCTTTCTGAACCTGATCCAGCAAAAGATTTAAAACGATTCTATGAATTGCTGTTATCAAATATGGAATAGTTTGATAACATAAGGGAGATTAAATATGGATAATAATATTGCACAAACAAAAGAAAATATAAAAAACGAAATTAATAGTTTTTGTAATGGTTTTTTGAATGCAAGATATGCTGGTTTTGTGAATGCTCCTGTTGTCATGGCAATTTATTTGGGTAAGGATACTTATGATAGAGTAAATGCATCTTTAAAAGATGCATTTACTATTTCTTTTAAT
>CASETM010000016.1 GCA_949290865.1 uncultured Bacillota bacterium | reverse complement strand
CCCTTTTAATATAATCTGAAAAATCCTGGAAAATAAAGTGAATAGAAAAATAATGAAAACAACAAAATGGGGTAAATTAGTGTGCATAATTCGTTTAAATTATTTTGAATATTTCTTTTAAAAAAATATGCTAATCAACAGATAACTATAAGGTGTTTGCCTATAAGCGGGTACTTTGGCAATATCTCAAGGACAATCATGGACTGACTGGTGCTCAGTCAAGTTTTAGAAGATATATATCTTCAATTGACAAGTTCAATCAGTATTTCAAGCAAAAGAAAACTGTCAAGGGTCCTGCGCCAAGCCGCTTTGAAACGAAGCCGGGACAACAGTGTCAGATAGACTGGAAAGAGAATATGACCTTTGTATTAAAAAACGGTGAAACAGTTGTTATCAATATCTTCAGTTTCATCATGTCGTATTCAAGGTTTAGAGTTTATCGTCTTTCACTGTCAAAAACTCAGGATGTACTGTTTCACCTGATGGATGAAATATTCGACATCATTGGTGGAGTTCCTGAAACTGTTGTCACTGACAATATGAAAACGGTCATGGATGAAGCGAGAACAGAATACAGACAGGGAAAAGTTAATAACAGATTCTATCAGTTTTCAAAGGATTATGGATTTGAAGTACATCCCTGCATTGCCGGACGTCCTAATACGAAAGCAAAAGTGGAGTCGCCAATGAGGATACTGGATGAACTGCTGGCATACAGCGGAGAGCTTTCATATGATGAACTGTCGATGAAGCTTGCGGCAATCAACAACAGAGAAAACAAGGCATTTCATCAGGCATATCAGGGAATACCGATATTAGATCTGGAAAATGAAAAAGCTTCCTTAAGACCGCTACCACCACAGTCCATCAGGAAGCAATACAGCATCAGTACCACAGATGTAAAAGTCAATACATCATCCATGATCAGCTATAAATCAAATTCATATTCTGTACCACCAGAATACATTGGAAAGTATCTGCAGTTACAGGTCTATGATAATCAGCTGCATCTGTATTATAACATGGTGCCTGTCACTGTACATATTATTACTCAGAAAAAAATGAACTATCATGTGAATCATTATGAGCAAATACTGTCAAGAACACTGCCACATGATAATGATAAAATAGCCATGATAGCAAAAGAAAACTTAATGAATATAGGAGCAAGATTCAGCAATGACAGAACACGAACAGCTAATAAGGAACCTGGAATATCTCAAACTGAATGAAATCATCAGTCATCTCGGCGATACTGTTGACTTTATCACAAAGAACAGCCTGTCATTTGAACAGGGACTGATAAAACTGACAAACTATGAGATAGATCAAAAGGAAGCAAAACTGATCAGGGCAATGGTCAAGACAGGGGCATTTCCCCATCACAAAGAAATCGATGATTTTGATTTTGAATTTCAGGAAAGCATCAGCCAAGCCCAGATCATGGATTTTTTAAGTCATCGATTCATACACGAAAAAGAGAACATTATTTTCTTAGGAAACAGCGGTGTCGGCAATTATGTAAAGTTAAAAATAATGTAAAGTAAGTTTTGATAAGCACGTTTTTACGTCATTTCTTATCCATTTACTTTACATTATTTTTTTATGTTCAGATAATATTTCTGTGGGAATACTCACAGAAAGGAGCGTTCAGTTATGGACAACAAAAATCTAACAATCAAGTTCTGCATTGACAGAATTTTAGAAACAATGCATGATCTTGGTTACGGTAAAGGAACTATTGAAAGATATGAACATAGTTACAATACTTTCCTAAAATTCTGCAGTAAAAACAACTACCAATATTTCAGAGAGGATATTGCTTTAGAATTTTTAAAACAGACTTATGCAATGGAATTACAATGTCTTGCGTGCGACAACGTTGACACAAGGCATTACCGATGGAGACTCAGACATTTACGTGTCTTAAGCGAGTACAGTCGTACACAGGTATTCATTTCCAGATTTTCTAAATTTCATCAGCCTGTGGAAAACGATGGATACTGGAATGAATTATATACACTGTTCATGAGGCATTTAAAAAATGAGTACGATTATACTGCTTCGACGATCAGAAGCAAGGAGCTTACTATTCGTTCAGCAATAAACATTCTGATTCAGTTAGATGTTCATTCTCTTGATGATGTCAATCTCAAAATCATCAATGAGATTATTTCAAAATTCATTCACGAGGCTTCAAAATCAGTAGCCTATCGCATAAGACATCTCAAACAGTTTTTTACATTCTGTTTAGACAACGGTCTATGCAAAACGGATATTTCTTCAATAATACCTCACGTAACAACACCTCATGAAGCTTATTTACCGGTAAGCTGGAGTGCTGAAGAAGCCAAACAGCTGCTTGATTCTGTTGATCGGAGCAGTCCGACAGGAAAAAGAGATTATGCAGTACTGCTTATTGCGTGTCGCCTTGGATTGCGTGCCTGTGATATCTGTAAACTGCAGCTTGGAGATTTTAACTGGGAAACCAGGGAAATCCATCTGACACAGAAGAAAACCCAACATACCATCATATTGCCTCTTCTTAATGATATTGGTTGGGCTGTAATAGATTATATCAAAAATGGAAGGCCAGAAACAGATGATCCCTGCCTGTTTGTCAGAGCAAATCCTCCATATCATGCACTGGCCGGATCACCCGCAATAGAAAGTATATTTACTTCCAGGATTCATAATGCTGGACTACGCATTCCAAGAGGAAAAAAATACGGTATTCATTCATTAAGACATACCTTGGGCAGCATTCTCCTGGAAAAAGAAACACCTCTGCCAGTTATCAGTCAGATACTGGGACATCAGTCTATCAGGTCAACTTCTACATACCTTAGGTTAAATATGAAAGGACTGGCAGAATGTCCTGTCAATCCGGATATGGTGTTTGATGATGAAATATGAATATAAGAGCGTATTGGCCCCGGTTATTGAATCCTTTACAGAAATGAAGCGTGAACTGGGATTCAAGTATGTCAGTGAATGTAAGCTGCTTAGAAGGATTGATCAGTCAGCACTGAACCATAGTGAATATTACGCTGCAATAGAGCCATCCCGAACGGAATTGAGAGCCACCCTGTTCGCTTTTTAGAGCCACATGTTTCGGTAAAAGAGCCACTTATAATAATAAACAATTTAATAATCGTAAACACCTTCTATAAGCTGTAGTATTAAGTT
>CASETM010000015.1 GCA_949290865.1 uncultured Bacillota bacterium | reverse complement strand
TATCAAAAACAGACAAGGGATCATTATCCCCTTGTCTGTTTCAGCATGCACAATAAAAATGTTAAAATGCTTATTACTTTTTTTGACAGCTATGAATACAAAAATATAAATATTAAAAATTAAATACACACTTTTCTTGACAAACCCGAAATATATAATTACATCCTGGGAATTTTTATTGCTGTGCTTTTTTCTTTAAATAATGGACGTCTGTCAAAAGCCGTAATCATAAGGAAGTTTGCGGTTATGGTGTTTCTTTATGTTGGCTTGACGTCATTGGTAAGAAGCAGTTTTTGTTTTAATCTGTTTTTAAAATAAATTTATTTTACCATCTGTTTTATGCTGATCAGACATGTGAATTTTTTTCAGGTATATTATGATTCTTTGATCATTGTTTTGCTGTATTTGTTAAGCTATGTTTTCTGTGTCTATGTTATGGGCAATGCTGATTTATATCAGATCGATTATTTTCAGCTGTTTGATTATATCGCAGTATTTGCTGGTCTGTTATGATTTTACTGTTTATCAGATCTGCAGCTGTTAAATACGCATATTCATGGTAATTTATATGACTTGGTTTTTATGATACTTATCAGTCTGATTTTATCTGTTTTTGGATGTATCCTGTTATTTAATTCTTTGATTGGAAAATGGAATATTTATTTTTTTATCATCTTTATTGGCTTTTTTATTGTATCAGTAGGTATCGTGATATTATTTAATTATAGTTTTATTCTCAAAAGAAATGAAGAAATCAGAAAATCTGCTTACCAGATGCAGCAGCTGGATCAGGTCTATTACCAGGATCTGGAAAAGAACAATCTGGAATTGCGGAAAATCAGACATGATCATAAAAACCATCTGATCAATCTTAAACAGCTGATTTCATGTGAAAAATATGAAGATGCTATTGAATATATCGATAAGATGATCAAATCATCATCAGTAAAAAAATAAATCATTACACTTTTGTTTCATACATAGACAGTTATCTTAATACGATTGTTCAATCACATCAGTCATTAAAATTTGATATTTGTGCAACAGCTTTAAGGCATTAAAAAAACAGGGATTTGATATTTTGATCATACTGATGAATCTTGTCGATAACGCTATAGAAAACAGTTCAGAAAATATCATCAGTATTGATTTGATCTATGATAAATATCTGATTATTAAGGTCAGCAATTATGCTCAACGTGATCCCAAAAGCAGAAAGTTTCTTTCACATAAAGGAAATAATCATGGATTGGGACTCAAGATCATCGATGACATCGTTGATAAATATCACGGAGAAACATACAGCACCTATCAGCATTTTTTATACAGTAAATATATTATTTTAAGGGCAGGAAAAACCGATGATGAAAAAATGGACTTATAAATATCTTTTGGGAGTATATATCATTTTATTATTATTTACAGTTTATATTCATGGAAGTGTAGCTGGGATGGGCGGGATGTCTTACTGGGAAGCATTATGTCATATATCTCAATTTGTTCCTTTTTACCAGTATCCTATTCGTTTTTTCTTATTCATCTGGTAGAGTTTATGCCTTTAGGGTTTCTACTGCTAAAAAATATTTTCTGATAACTGTTACTGGTATGATTTTCTTTTATCGCGTAATAAGACATTGCTTCTTACCGGCTACTTTGATATCACAGGTATCTTCTGTAGCACATGTGGTGTTTATCTTGTTTTTGTGGTGATGAAGAAAATAGAGCATATTTTAAATGTCAGAAAAGCAGTACAGGGAAGAGCGTGAATGGAAAATAGATATGGTACTTTATCTAAAAAGTCAGAAAAACAGTGATAAAAAGAGTATTTTTTAAGAAAAAACAATAAAAAAAGAGTGTATTCATATAAAAACAATCGAAAGCAATAATGAAATTTGATATAATATAGTATATTGAAATAAAAGGAGTTCAACAATGAAAAAAGCAAAGTTGTTTCTATTGGTTGTTATGTTGTTATGCGTGACAGGATGCAAAGGTGCAAATCAGGCAGCAAAGACAGTTGGTGAAACAAACGATGAAAAAATAACACTCAATAAAAATCTGTATTTCAATGACTATAAGTTTCAATTAGGCGGATCGTTGGAAGAGTTTTTATCAGAAACACATGTAAAACTGGACTCACAGCAGTACGATTCAGCAAAAAAAAGCAGCAAAAAGTTATCAGGCCTGTATTATAAAGTGGAAGGTACATTGGATGAAGGAAAACATCATTGTCAATTAACACTTTATATCGATACCAGTAATCTGGATAATATAACACTTGAGGGTATTTCGATAAAAAGTGACCGTGGCTGGGAAGATCTTGAACCAGGATTCCTGTCCGATCCTAATTTAATTACATGTGGCTTTATTTTTCTGGATGGTTATGATATAGATAGAGACAGTTTTTCTGATTTATCTAAAGAATTAAGAAACCGAGCAGTAAAAAGAAAAAACAAATATACGGAAAAATATGATTTAACATTAGAAGATGGTGATTTTGGGATAGATATCGAATTTGATTCTTTAAAGGAAAAGTCAAATAAAATATATATAACCAATCTGACCGCAACCAATAAAGTCAATCTGGCCTGGTAAAATATAAAAAGAATTCTGGATATGATCTGGAATTCTTTTTCCGTTAAGACAGACAGAATGTTGAATTCAAAGCATTATTTTATTATAATCTATTTAATTCAAAGAAAAGGAGTGGTAAGGGTGATCATAAACGGAAAAGAAATATCTTTGAAAATTAAAGATAAAATAAAAAAAGAAGTCGATCAAATCAGTAAAAAATACAATCGACTGCCTAAGCTCGTTGTTATTCTGGTAGGTGATGATCAGGCCAGTCAGACTTATGTGCGAAATAAAGAAAGAGCGAGTCAATACGTGGGAATTGAATCCCAGGTCATCAGACATGACAGCAGCTTCAGTGAAGAAGCACTTTTAGCAGAAATCAGACAGCTTAATCAAGATGATACAGTCGATGGCATACTTGTTCAATTGCCTTTACCGGCTCATATTGATGAAGATAAAGTGCTCGAAACCATTGATTCTAATAAAGACGTTGATGGTTTTCATCCTGATAATGTGGCAAAACTGTTTTTAGGACAGCAATGTCCTGTTCCATGTACCCCTAAAGGGATGATGGTGCTCTTGGATGAAATCAATTATGACCTGACGGGGAAAGAAGTTGTTGTAATCGGCAGAAGTCATATTGTGGGCAAACCAGTTGCGATGCTGTGCCTGCAAAAAAATGCGACAGTCACAATCGCTCACAGTAAGACGAAAGATCTGCCTAAAGTCTGTCAGCGAGCAGATATTCTGATCGTTGCGATTGGTAAGGCAAAAATGATCAATAGTGATTATATTAAAGAAGGAGCTGTTGTTTTAGATGTAGGTATCAATCGTGATGAAAATAACAGACTTTGTGGTGATGTAGATTTTGATGATGTTAAAGATAAAGTTTATGCGATTACACCTGTCCCAGGTGGAATTGGACCAATGACAGTCACAATGCTGCTGAAAAATACATTAGAATTATTTTATCAGCATAATCAATAGGAGAAGAATATGGAATATCAATTAAATGACATTGTAGAAATGAAAAAACAGCATCCATGTAAGAAATCAAAACAATGGCAGATTATCAGAATGGGTGCCGATATTAAGATCAAATGTTTAGGGTGTAATGCGATCGTCATGTTTTCAAGGAGAGATTTTGAAAAAAGATTAAAAAAAGTTGTAACTGAACATAAAGAAGGTGAGTAAGTGATCGTCGTATTCATTATTTGTGTATATGGACTGTTTACGATCAGATGGAGTGTCAGAACCTTTGATGTCAAAAGCATCAATCAGATGATCTATCACCTGGTTGTTCCTTGTGATGGGACTGATGAAGGTGTTTATAAAGATCTGTTTAAAGAAACAGTGCCTCAGACATTATGCATGACTCTATTGTTTTTATTGCTTGTTCACTATACACCATTAAGCATTCTATATCGCTATCAGCTGCCGTTTTCAATCGTGATCCTGTTGGCAACGATCATCACAGCTTTGCTTATTTATCGTATACCAGGATATCTTTATTTAATGGTGCAGAAAACGGATCTGTATGAAGAATACTACCGTGATCCTCATAAAATAAATATGGCATTTACCCAAAAAAGAAATCTGATCCATATTTATCTGGAATCAGTAGAAAATACGTATGCTTCTTATGAAGAAGGCGGTCAACAGCAGGAAAATTATATCCGTGAATTGTGTGAACTGGCAAAAAATAACATCAACTTTTCGCATCATCAGAAAATGGGTGGCGCTCAAAGTGTTGAAGGGACACAATGGACGATTGCTTCTATGGTGAGCCAGGATGCTGGGATTCCGCTGTTTATCAATCTGTCAAAGAAATATGATCACACGTCACCTTATTTACCGGGAAGTGTTTCGATTGGAGAAATATTGAAAGAACAGGGATATTTTACAGAACTGCTGCAAGGATCAAATGCGGATTTTGGCTGTACAAGTAATTTTTATAAACAGCATGGTGGTTTTTATATTGCCGATTATGGTGAGATGAAAAAAAACGGCAGACTGCCAGAAGATTATATGGTGTTCTGGGGTTTTGAAGATCAGAAACTGTTTCAGTTTGCTAAAGAGGATCTAACAGAATTAGGAAAAAAACAACAGCCATTTTATCTGGAAATGGTAACGATCGATACACATACGCCAGATGGTTATGTTTGTGAAAACTGTCAGAATCGCTATGATCAGCAATATGCCAATGTGATTTCCTGCCAGTCCAGACAGGTTGCTGAGTTTGTACAATGGTGTCAGCAACAGCCATGGTATGAACATACGACGATTGTTATTACTGGTGATCATAACAGCATGTC
This sequence comes from uncultured Bacillota bacterium, assembly GCA_949290865.1. GTDB lineage: Bacteria > Bacillota_I > Bacilli_A > Erysipelotrichales > Coprobacillaceae > Faecalibacillus. Next base: position 512 of record CASETM010000015.1, on the reverse strand, counting down.
AGAAAAATTCTTTAAAGATCTGGATAAAAATTTTGTTCGTACACCATATAACTGTTTTATTAACAGTGCGGTTGAAACAGACTGTGATAAAAATCGTGAATTTGCACTGTTTGATTTCTTTCCAACGATTCTGGCCAGCATTGGGGCCAAGATTGAAGGTGACAGATTGGGATTGGGAACGAATCTGTTTTCTGGCAAGAAAACTATTATGGAAGAAATTGGCTGTAAAAAACTCAATCGCGAAGTAATCAAAAGATCGCGCTATTATAAAAAAATATTAGGCAAATAAGCCCAATGTCATTAAGTTAAGACATTAACGCCTAAAAGTCTTTTCAGATAACATACTGAGAGACTTTTTTATTTTTTATCTGTTTTCTATTGACAAAGCTTTGAAATCGTGAGGCTATTAATGAATTCTTATCATTCATTAATAGCCCTTTTTAGTAGATGGTTTATTTTTTAGGAGGTACTTAACATGTTGAATCATTCAAAATCTAACATCTACTATTCAC
>CASETM010000014.1 GCA_949290865.1 uncultured Bacillota bacterium | reverse complement strand
GGTAACCAATCCTCGTATAACAGAGTGGTTAACTGTCGATAAATCTAATATTTTGGGGCTTTTGTATGCCATTGATGATAAAATTAAATAATTTTATTATGAATGTGTAATTTATACTTGACAAAGGTCACTTCATAACAGGAGGGAAAAAATATGAGCATTACAGTGAATTTATATTATACAGGGAAAAATGGCAGTGCCAGAAAATTTGTTGAAGAAATGAAAGCCAGTGGCACGGTTGCAGCAATCAAAGCAGAAGCAGGAAATGAAAAATATGATTATTTTGTTTCTTTAGATGATCCAGAAACAGTTCTACTGATCGACAGCTGGAAAGATCAGAAAGCTATTGATGCCCACCATGCATCAGAAATGATGGAGACGATTGCCTCATTAAGGGACAAATATGATCTGCATATGAAAGCTGAAAGATATTTTACCGATGAAGAAGGTATGCCAGAATCAGATGATCATTTTCTAAGGAAATAACAGGATCATGCTTTTTTTCTATGATATGCCATAAAAAGGAAGTATTAGACATGATAGTGGCTAAGATTTAAAATAAAGACAGAAAGAAGGTCATGATATATGAAATACAAAGATAAAAAAGAATTTGATCAAAATAATATGTTTGGACTGGGATTGCCTAATGATGCCTATGCTCAATATTTTATTGGACACTCATTTTTAAACTTTTTAGCAAAAACAGAAGATGGGAAAATCACATTGTCAAATGTTACTTTTGAACCTGGCTGCAGAAATAACTGGCACATTCATCATGCGGCAAGTGGTGGTGGACAGATTCTGATCTGTACAGCCGGAGAAGGATGGTATCAGGAATATGGCCAAGAACCAGTTAGCCTTAAAGAAGGAAGTGTTGTTGTTATTCCTGCAGAAGTCAAGCATTGGCATGGAGCTAAGAAAGACAGCTGGTTCTCTCATATTGCTATTGAAGTTCCTGGAGAAAAACAAACAAATGAATGGTTAGAAGAAGTCAGTGACGAAGATTATGATCATCTGTAAAGTCATCTGACTTTTTTTTTATAAAATACAAGGTATAATAGGAACTGGAAAAAAGGGGTGAAGATATGCAGGATGAATTAATTGCATGGTATAAACAACACCATCGGGTTTTTCCATGGCGTCAGGATAGCAATCCTTATCATATCTGGATTAGTGAAATTATGCTGCAGCAGACGACGACGGAAGCAGTAATTCCTTATTATCAGCGTTTTTTGGAAGCGTTTCCGGATATTATTTCTCTCGCTCAGGCTTCTTTGGAAGAAGTCTATAAATTATGGGAAGGACTCGGATATTATCGTCGGGCAAAATATTTACATGAAACAGCGAATATTATTGTTGAAGAATACGATGGTCGGTTTCCAACAGAATATGAAGATATTCTCTCTTTAAAAGGCATTGGTGAATATACAGCTGGAGCAATTTCTTCTATTGCTTATGGTAATCCAACACCAGCTGTTGATGGCAATGTTTTACGGATCATGTCACGCGTTTATCTGTTGAAAGAGAATATCGCTTCAAGCAAGACACAAAAACAAATTTATGAGATTGTAAAGGAATTATTAGTGGGGAAAGATGCATCATCATTTAATCAGGGCTTAATGGATCTGGGAGCAATGATCTGTCGCCCTCGTCATCCGCGTTGTCAGCAATGTCCTTTACGTTTTGACTGTCAGGCTTGCCAGCAGCACCAGCAGGAAGTTTTACCGGTCAATATAAAAAAAATCAGACATCAGGAACAAAGCTATATCACAGCTGTTATTACTTATCAGGACAGGTTTCTGCTTTTGAAAAATAAAGAAGGATTACTGGAAAATCTTTATGGATGTGTACAGTATGAATTAGAAAGTCCGTACAGTTTTGTTGAACAGTTTCAAAGAGATTTTCATGCCGACTTGAAAATCTGCAGTTTTATTAAAGATATCAAACATGTTTTTACTCACCGCACATGGTTTATGCATGTTTATCATTTTGAACTGTTAAAAGAAATGGATAACATGTATACATTAGATCAGATCAAAGAACTGCCACTTTCTACAGCACATATGAAAGTTCTTCATGCCTATTTAAAAGAGGAGTAGTTCATGGAAAAGACAAATTAAACGATTATACTTGACATTGAGGAAGTGACCATATGAATCTATTTGTGAAAAAAAGAAACGAAGAAAAGAAAACAGAAAAATTTTCTTTTTGCACTTTTCAGAAAGTCGAATATGTTGATAAGCAATGTATTATCATGGGAACAGTAGAAGGACATATTCAGTTTCATGATGAACTCTATGTATTAGGTCCAAAAGGTTTTCATTGTCAAATCAAGATCAGTCAACTGATTGAAATTGATAAAAATAATCATGTTTATGGATTGATCATTGATCGTGAAGCGGCTGGCATGATTGAAAAAGGCTATATTTTTACGAATCATTATGATGGTACGGCAAAAGATGTTGATGAATTGGATAATTATTATCTGCACTATCTTTTAGAAGAGGTCAATAATGGCAATGATCAGATTCTGGATGAGCTGTTAGAAGAAATTGCGATTCACTGTCATTTTATTTCGCTGTTTGATGAAAAAGAAATACCTTTCTGTATGATTGATGAAAAAAAATATTATCCTTTATTTTCATGCTGTGAAGAAGTCCAGAAATATAATCGTACAATAAATAAAAACTATATCTTTTCTTTAAGTAATTATATCAGTATTGTTGAAAATCACGATGATATTTCGGGAATTGTCATTAATCCTGAAAACAAGAAAAGAAATATTGTTTTAAACAAAGAAATTCTTCATTATATTGAAAAAACCAAAGATAAGAATATGGAAGATTATCTAAAATTAAAGGATATTCATTATAGAATGAGATGGTAGATGGTGGTAAAATAGAATCAATAAAGGAGAAATAAAATGAAACTAATTATGAGAGCAGATGATCTAGGCTTTAGTGAAGCGGTTAATCATGGAATCTGTAAGGCGGTTAAAGATGGTGTCATCACCAGTGTGGGATTGATGACGAATATGAAAGCAGCGAGACATGGTTATTCCCTTATTAAAGATTTGGATATCGCAATAGGACAACATACGAATATTTGTGTTGGCAGACCGTTGACAGATCCTAAACTTATCCCTTCTCTTGTCAATGAAAATGGGGAATTCTGTTCATCAAAGGAAATTCGTGCCAGAGTAGAAGATACGATTGATATTCGTGAATGTGAACTGGAAATAGAAGCACAGTATAAACAGTTCAGAATGATTACAGGAAAGGATCCTGATTATTTTGAATGTCACGCCATTGCTTCCCAGAATTTCTTTACGGCTTTAAAAAATATTGCTGAAAGATATCATTTGTTTTATGAAAATATTATTTTTGATAAAGAATTTGAAGAAAAAACAGGCATTCATGGAATCCCTTTAGCAAAACTTGATAAAAATAATCTTTATGATCCTAAAACCTATATGAATGAAAATGCAGAAATTGCTAAACAGTATGACTGTTGTGTATTTGTTTTTCATCCAGGATATTTGGATCATTATATTCTGACCCATTCATCTTTTACATTGATTCGTGCCATGGAATGTGATTTTCTATGTTCGGACTGGATCAGAGACTGGATTAAGGATCATCATTTTGAATTGACTGATTTCAGGAAAGTGAAAGGTGAATAAGATACGCTGTCCCTGGGTCAGTGATGATCCTGTTTATATTGATTATCACGATCATGAATGGGGAAAACCTGTTTATGATGATCATAAACTTTATGAAATGTTTTTACTGGAAACATTTCAGGCAGGACTTTCATGGATAACGATTCTTCATAAAAGGCAGGCGTTTGCCAAAGCTTTTGACCATTTTGATGTTGAAAGGATAGCTTTATATCAAGAAGATAAGATTAATGCTTTGATGGCGGATCAGGGTATTATCAGAAATCGCCGAAAAATAACCGCAGCTATTAAAAATGCCCAGATATTTATTAGTATTCAAAAAGAATATGGTTCATTCTGTCAGTATATATGGCAATTCACCGATCATAAGATCATTTATCTTAAGGATCATGATCTTGTTGTTAGAAATGAAATTTCAGATCAAATTTCCGCTGATTTGAAAAAAAGAGGGATGTCATTTGTCGGTAGTGTGACAATATATTCTTATTTAGAAGCAGTAGGTATTTTTAATAATCATCATAAACAGTGTTATTTACATATTAAATAAGAAACTTTAGGTTTCTTTTTTTTATGTTTTTCTTATAATATAACTAGGTGGTAATCTTGAAAAGAAGTCAATTGATTGTTATTTCGATAATAGAAATAATGCTTATTAGCTTATTGTTGATTTTTTTAACATTTAAAACGATATGTGTCAGGACAATAAGTGAAAATTATATGAATACAACAATAACAAATCAGATCATAGATTTTGTTATTGATCATTATACAGATATTAAAAATGAACAGTTGATATCATTACAGAATGATCTAAACAGCAGCGATGCCTTATATTATTTTAATGAAAATGCATTTGATACGGCTATTAAAGATATTAAGAAAGAAAATGACTTTCAAATGGAAGAGGAAACGATCGATCATTTTGCTTCAACATGTATTGAAATGATGGAAAAGCATTTAAATTGTGATTTAAATGATGAAGAACAGCAGAAGGTGATTTCTCTTTTACAGAAGGATTCTTTGTGGACGCGTTTTTTGCAGAATCTCAATACAAAGCTTGATAAAGATTCTTTTTTTGTTAAAATGTACAGTCTGTCAGATATGCTGATGATTAAAATTATGCTGGTGTTTGCTGCGGCTGCGCTGTTTATATATTTAATGGTCAAAGCCGGAAAAATGAAACTTATCTGTATCATTGGTATATCTCTTGGTGCCAGTTTGCTGAATTATCTGATGCTGGCTGTTGTTTTTGTGTTGACACCATTGCTGGGAAGTTTGATCAATATTGAAAATCTAAAAATAGTGATGGATCCAGTATTGTATATGGCTATGCTGTTATTGAGTATAAGCTTAATTTTTATATTTCTCCTTATTAAAAGCAGTCATTTTGAACGTCTTTGAAACGTAAAAAGATGGCTTTTTTTGGTTAGAGACAGCCAAAAAACCAGAATATTATAGACAAAATGAGCGATGAATAATATAATATTGTTTATACACGAAAGAAAGGAAGGGTCCCAATATGACCGATAACAGAGTATTTAATTTTTCAGCAGGGCCTTCAATGTTACCTGTTGAAGTCTTAGAAAAGGCAGCGAAACAAATGATGAACTATGAAGGCAGTGGTATGTCTGTCATGGAGATGAGTCATAGATCGGCAGCCTATTTAGATATATTCAACAAAACAAAAGATTTATTAAGAAAAGTCATGAATGTACCTGAAAATTATGAAATCTTATTTTTACATGGGGGAGCTACACAGCAGTTTTCAATGATACCGCTTAATTTTTTGAAAACTGGAAAAGCAGATTATGCAATTACTGGTAATTTCTCAAATTTAGCTTATAAAGAAGCCACAAAATATGGTGATATCCATGTGGCTTATGATGGCAGCGATCAGAATTATGCACATGTTCCAACACAGGAAGAACTGGATTTAAGCAACGATGCTGATTATCTGCATATTTGTGCAAATAATACTATTTTTGGAACAGAATACAAATATGATCCAGTGACTAAAAATGGATGTCCAGTGATTGCTGATATGTCATCAAATATCCTGTCACAAAAAGTTGATGTTTCAAAATATGGAATGATTTATGCTGGAGCACAGAAGAACATGGGAATTGCTGGTTTAGGAATTGCCATTGTACGTCAGGATCTGCTGCAGAAAGTTCCTGCATTTTGTCCAGTACTGATGGATTATTCACTGATGATTAAAAAAGATTCAATGTATAATACACCAAGTGCCTATGCTATTTATATGTGTGGATTAGTTTTGGAATGGGTAGATCAAAACGGTGGCGTAGAAGCAATGTATCAGCGCAGTATTAAAAAATCACAGATGCTGTATGATTATCTGGATCAGTCAGATTTCTATCATGCACCTGCTGATAAAGCCAATCGTTCAAGAATGAATGTGACATTTACAACACCGTCTAAAGAACTGGATGCAAAATTTGTTAAAGAAAGTATTGCCGCAGGTATGACAAATTTAAAAGGACACCGTCTTGTTGGAGGTATCAGGGCATCAATCTATAATGCTATGCCAATTGAGGGTGTTGAAAAACTGGTTGCTTTCATGAAAGAATTTGAAGAAGCGAATAAATAACGGGATGAAAACGAGGGGATAATTATGTACAAAATTAAATTGATGAATAAAATCTCAGATGTAGGATTAGCAAAGTTCAATGAAAACTATGAATACAGTGAAGATATGACAAATGAAGATGCAATTTTATTGAGAAGTGCATCTTTACATGACTATGATTTTGGTGATCATGTCAAAGCCATTGCCAGAGCTGGTGCAGGTGTGAATAATATACCTATTGACAAATGTTCTGAAAAAGGAATTGTTGTCTTCAATACACCTGGCGCCAATGCCAATGCAGTAAAAGAACTGGTTATATGTGCTTTACTGATGTCAAGTCGTCGCGTTGTTGAAAGTATTGAATGGGTAAAAACTTTAGCAGATGACGAAAATGTAGCAAAAACTGCAGAAAAAGGGAAATCTAACTTTGTAGGGCCAGAAATTGAAGGAAAAAGTTTAGGTGTTATTGGTTTAGGAGCTATCGGTGTTAATGTTGCCAATGCTGCGATAAAACTTGATATGCAGGTTTATGGCTATGATCCATACATGTCAGTGAATTCAGCATGGGCTTTATCAAAGCATGTTAAACAGGCTACTGATATGGATGAAATCTTTAAAACCTGTGACTATATTACAATTCATGTTCCAAGTACCAAAGATACAAAAGGAATGGTAAATAAAGAAAAACTGGCTTTAGTCAAAGAAGGAGCACGTCTACTGAACTTTGCTAGAGGTGATCTGGTTGTTGTTGATGATGTGATCGAAGCCGTGCAATCAGGAAAACTGGGAAAATATGTTACTGATTTTGCTGATCAGAAACTGATTGGTCAGGAAAATATTATTGTTTTCCCACATTTAGGGGCATCAACACCTGAAAGTGAAGATAACTGTGCTAAAATGGCAGTCAATGAAATCAGAGATTTTCTCGAAAACGGAAATATTACGAATTCAGTGAACTTCCCAAGATGTGTACAGGCACGTGAATCAAAAGTCAGATTGTGTATTACAAACAGGAATATGCCAAATATTCTGGCTAGAATTTCGAAACTGTTTGCTGATCATAATTTAAATATTGAAAATATGGTTAACAGATCTAAAGGAGAATACTCTTATACACTTATTGATACCAATAGTGATGTCCGTCAGGATATCATTGATAGAATTGAAGCTGCCAATGGTATTCTCAATGTTAGAGTCATTAAATAATATTATAATATATAAAAACCGTCTTCATCTATCGATGAGACGGTTTTTTTAAAGCAAGAAAACTATTCTACCCACCATTGAAATAAAAACATAGGAATATCAGCGAAAACATTATAGCGTGGCAGCAGATATTGATCATCTGCTCTCGTTAATGTACGATTTTGATTAAAACCAAAAGCTAGCTTGACTGTGCTTTTTTTTAGGTAGTTTTTTGCGTTTGTACTTGTCACCCCGTATGGAAAAGCAAAGTAGTCAGACGAAACAATACCTTCATTGGCTTGAAAATCAGCTGCAATGTCTTCTACCGATAATGTTTCAATCAGTTTTTGTCTGGGCAGATGAGCGTTGTGATGCAGGTCATAGGAATGGCTGTAATAGCTGACATACTGATCGTTGATTAGTTCATCTTTCTGCAGATACATAGGATGACCTGATGCTGCTTTGCTGCCAATAACAAAACAGGTCGCTTTTAGATTGTATTTCTGCAAAATGGGTTTAACAAGTGTATTAAAATTTTTATAGCCATCATCAAAAGTCAGACAGACAGTTTTTTTTGCTACCGATATTTTCTTATGATAATAATCGTTGACATCCTGCATGGTTAAACACTGATAATCGTTGTTATAAAGATAAAGCATTTGCTGTTCAAATTGACTTACAGACATAAAATAGGGATTACAAGCATATTTCTGTTCTTTTTCTTCATCGGAAACAATAGCGTGATAGCCTAAAACTGGAATACCATCTTTGCATTTCATATGAATGATATAGTCTTTTGTGAACCAGCCAATACCGATAAAAAGATAACAGATTATCAGACATAATATAATCTTACAAATATTTTTCATCATCTCACCACAATGATTATGCTATAGAAATACAGGTTTTGTCAATTTTTATAAGAAAACGCTGAAAAATATATTTTCCTGAAGAAAAATGATATAATGAGGACAATTAAAGGAGTATAAGAATGAGAGCATATTTATTTCCAATTCAAATGGGATTTATTATTTTTCCGGTTTTGGCGGCATTATTTACGCTTCCTTACATGATTTATCAGTATCGAAAATATGGCGCAATGCTTTTTACCAGGATTCTGATTGTTTATTCAATGATTCTTTATTTACTATGCGCTTATTTTATGGTTATCCTGCCTTTGCCTAAAGAAGATGTTCCTAGGCTGCAGCAGACAATACAGCTGGTTCCTTTTCATTTTATTGATGAAATATCGCAAAGAAGTTTTCAAAGTGTGATTTCATTTATAAAATGTCCACAGGTTTATCAGGCTTTTTTTAATCTGCTGTTGTCATTTCCACTTGGGGTCTATTTAAAATATTATTTTCAAAAGAAATGGTATCATGCCTTCATTTATGGCTTTCTATTTTCACTGTCATTTGAACTGCTGCAGTTAACAGGGCTATTGGGGATTTATCGCTATCCTTATCGTCTGTTTGATGTCGATGATCTGATTGTCAATACAGCGGGAACAGTACTTGGGTTCATGGTAACACCATTATTTGCCAAAATACTGCCAGACAGGAAACAGTTGGATGAACTGTCCTATACTAAAGGAAGACAGGTTTCGCCTTTAAGGAGGCTGCTGGCTTTTTTAACAGATGGAATATTTTTGTTCTGTGCAACGGTGATTGGGGCACAGCTGAATGTGACATTCTCCTATGTTTTGACCTATATTGTTATGGTTTTTTTCTATTTTGGCATACTGACATATTCATTTCAGGGACAGACATTAGGGATGAAACTGGTCAAAATCGCTTTAAGAGATGATCATGATCAGCTTCCTGGTCTGGTTCAGTATCTTAAAAGATATAGTATTTTATTGTTTCAGGTTTACCTGGCCCCATGTTTTATCGCTGATGTTTTTCATTATTCATTAACTGTTTCAGAGCCATTTTCCTATATTTTATGGATAGAAGCAGGAATGATTGGTTTTTTTCTGGTGCTTTTTGTTTTTAAAATGATACTGATTGCTGTTTTTAAAAATGGATATCTGTCTTATGAACTCTTTTCTCATACACACTGTGCCAGTCTTGTTCATCAAAGAAAGCATATAAAAATGCGCTGATTTCAGCGCATTATTTATCATTTGTTACAAATGTATCGTAGATTGCCCGAATTGCTTCTTTGAAATGAATGTTTTTAACACCGACAATGATATTTAATTCGGACGATCCCTGATCGATCATTTTTATATTGATTTTCTTGTTTGCTAAAGCTGTAAAGACTTTCGCTGCAACACCACGACCATCTTTCATGCCACGTCCTACGATTGCAATCAAAGCCAGGTCAGATTCCAGTTCGATTGAATCAGGCTGCACTGCACGATGAAGATTAGCCAGAATTTCCTGTTCATGAACGATAAAGGAATTCAGTTCAACAATAATGTTCATAGTATCAATACCAGAAGGTGTATGTTCATATGACAGACCTGCTTCTTCGATAACCTGCAGGACTTTTCTGCCAAAACCAATTTCATTATTCATCATATCTTTTTCAATCATGATTGTCGCAAATCCCTGTTTTCCAGATATACCAGTAATAATATGATTTGGCTTATGACAGGTACTTTCAACGATTAAAGTTCCAGCATCTTCTGGCTTGTTGGTGTTTTTAATGACAATTGGAATTCCTTGAGAACGAATTGGGAAAATCGAATTTTCATGAAGAACACTTGCTCCCATATAAGATAATTCACGTAACTCTTTGTAAGTAATCGTACCAATGACTTCAGGATTCTTAACGATTCTTGGATCAGCAACCAGGAAGCCAGAAACATCAGTCCAGTTTTCATAGATTTTTACTTTACCGTTTTTTGCAACGATTGATCCAGTGACATCGCTTCCTCCACGCGAGAATGTACGGATTTCTTTTTTGCCGTCATTGCTTGAACCATAGAATCCAGGAATGACACAGCTTTCAACTTGACTTAATCTTTCTGATAAAATGGGATCAGTCATTTTTTCATCATAATTACCGTTTTCATCAATAAAGATGACGTCAGCAGCATCGATAAACTGGAAACCTAGATATTTTGCCAGAACAATACCGTTTAAATATTCACCACGGCTGGCAGCATATTCTTCACTGATTTTATTTTTAAAATCATCTTCAATTTTTTCAAATTCTTTTGATAGATCTAAATCTAGATTAAGTTCATCAATAATGTCTTGATATCTAGTTTTGATCGTAGTAAAAGTGCACTCGAATTCCCTTTCGCTTTCAGCGTTAAATGCTTTGTATAATAAATCAGTCACTTTGATGTCATCTTTAAAACGTTTTCCCGGTGCAGAAGGTATAACATAACGACGATCAGGATCGCTGTTGATGATATCATATACTTTTTTGAATTGGGTTGCGTTAGCAAGTGATGAACCACCAAATTTGACAACTTTTACCATTTTTTTCCCCTCCTATATTAATGATAATAAAATATCACTTTTTTTAGAATAGTTCAATATGTTTATTTGTGAAAAACTAATAAATTAAAAAGAGATAATTGGATGATGATGTTATAATATGAAATAAAAAAGAACTGATAGAAAGAGGATAAAAGTATGAAAGAAAATATGAGATATCTGACAAACTATTATCAAATTAGAGAAATGACACTTGATCGTATGAAAGCAATTATAATTGCTAATAAAACCAGTGAACCAGGTGGGGTCGTTTTTTTAGGCGATTCGGTAACAGAATTCATGAATATTGATTTTTATTTTCCTGAACTGGAACGAAAATACAACTGTGGTATTGCAGGGATGACTTCTTCGTTACTTTTAAATTTTATTGATGAAGGTGTTTTGAAATATAATCCAAATAAACTTGTTTATATGATTGGAACTAATGATCTGGGACGAACAGTCATGCTTTCTCCCCGAGATATCGCAATCAATGTGAAGGAGCTTGTTGAAACGGTCCATTATAATCTGCCAGAATGTCAGATTTTTGTTGTTTCACCTTTGCCTTGTCTTGAAGAGAGACATGGATATAAAGCATCTCCAGGAACAATTCGCAGTAATGACATGTTGAAGATGGTCTTCAGAGAATTAAAAATTACCATTCCTTATGACTATGTAACTTTTATTAATGCATATCCAGCTTTATGCAATAAAAAAGGAGAACCAATTGCAAATTATTATGTGGATGGTCTGCATATTAATCAAGAAGGATATCAACGATACAGTGACTGTTTAAAAAAGTATCTGTTAAAATAAATAAGTGACTATTGAAAAATATTAATGACATTTGAAAATGTTGTGATATAATGAGGAAGTTAAAAAAGGAGGAATAGTGGATGAAGATAAGAAATATAGCGATCATTGCCCATGTCGATCACGGAAAAACGACTTTAGTTGATCAGTTATTAAAGCTGTCAGGAACATTGGATGCCCGTGAACAGATTAATGAACGTGCGATGGACAGTAATGCGCTTGAAAGAGAAAGAGGAATTACTATTCTTGCAAAGAATACAGCGATAAATTATAAAGATTATCGTATAAATATTATGGATACACCAGGTCATGCTGACTTTGGTGGTGAAGTTGAACGTATTATGAATATGGTTGACGGAGTATTGCTGGTTGTTGATGCTTATGAAGGAACGATGCCACAGACACGTTTTGTCTTAAAGAAAGCACTGGCTGCCAAGGTCAAACCGATTGTTGTCATTAATAAGGTCGATCGTCCGGTAACACGTATCCCAGAAGTTATGGATGAAGTTTTGGAATTATTTATGGAACTGGGAGCAGATGATGATCAGCTGGATTTCCCAACGATCTTTACTTCAGCACTGGAAGGAACTTCCAGTCTGGATGCTGATATTAAAACGCAAGTGCCAAATATGGATTGTCTTTTTGATATGATTATTGATGAAATTCCAGAACCACTTGTCGATGAAGAAGGAAGTCTGCAGTTCCAACCAGCATTACTAGATTATAATGACTATGTGGGACGTATTGGGATTGGTCGTATACAAAGAGGAAAGATTCATTTAAATGAATCAGTGACATGTGTCAGAGCGGATGGCAGTCATACATCATTTAGAATTCAGAAACTGTATGGCTTTATTGGTCTGCACAGGATTGAAATTAAAGAAGCTTCTGCCGGTGATATTGTAGCGATTGCAGGTTTAAGCGATATTGGTGTTGGGGAAACTGTATGTAATCCTGGTAAGGAAGATGCTTTGCCATTATTGCATATTGATGAACCAACCATTCAGATGGTTTTTGGAACGAATACTTCACCATTTGCCGGGAAAGATGGAAAATTCATTACAGCCAGACAGATTGAAGAAAGATTGTTTAAAGAAACAAATAGAGATGTATCTTTGAAAATTGAAAGAATTCCAAATAGTGAAGAATGGATTGTTTCGGGACGTGGAGAACTGCATTTATCTATTCTGATAGAAAACATGAGAAGAGAGGGTTATGAACTGCAGGTTTCTAAACCAAAGGTTATTGTTAAAGAAATTGATGGTGTTATCTGTGAACCATATGAAGAAGTAAATATTGAAGCGCCTGATGACTGTATTGGTAATGTCATTGAATCACTTGGATATCGAAGAGGAACATTAGAAAGCATGGATTCCAGAGATGGACAGACTAGAGTTGTTTATACGATTCCTTCACGAGGGCTGATTGGCTTTATGACAAACTTCCTAACAATGACAAAGGGATATGGAATCATTTCCCATTCTTTTATTGAATATCGTCCAATGGAAGGAGAAACAGTTGGAAAACGGAATCTGGGAGCAATGATTTCTATCGATACGGGACAAACAACTGCTTATGCTTTAGGTGGAGTAGAGGATCGAGGAGTTATGTTTGTTGGTCCAGGAGTGGAAGTTTACGAAGGAATGATTGTTGGTGAACATAGTCGTGATAATGATTTGGTTGTTAATGTGACAAAAGGGAAACAGATGACGAATACACGATCATCATCAAAAGATACAACGGTTGTTCTTAAAAGACCACGTCAATTTAATCTGGAAGCTTGCCTCGATTATATTAATGAAGACGAACTTGTTGAGGTTACTCCAGAAAATATTCGTTTGAGAAAACGTTATTTGACAGAACTTGAAAGAAAACAGCAATATAGGAAAAAAGTAGAAAAGTAGAATAAAATTCTACTTTTTTTCATTTTTATACTATATAATAGAAATATATTTGAGGAGGGGTTATTATGGCAAATAATGATGAAAAAATCATAAATTTAGAAAATAAGATTACTGAAGAAAATGAGAAGATGAATGCTCTCTATTTACAGATAGGGAAAATATACTATACACAAAAAGATACGGGTAAAAATAAAATAGTTCAATTATGTCAAACTCTAGATCAGATCAATGAACAGATTAATTCCATAAAAAAAGAAATTATTAATATAAAACAAATGGTCATTTGTCCAGAATGTGGCAATGAAAACCCTAATACAGCAGTTTTTTGTTTAAAGTGTGGAACAAAGCTAGTTAATACAATTAATGATGGAAAACATTGTTTAAATTGTGGAGCTCCTTTAACTGAAGGACAATTGTTTTGCACACGTTGTGGCACGAAAATAGAAAAGTTACAACAAGTATCAGAAGAGACAGAAAAAATAAATGATACACCTGATGTGAATGAAGTGATTTCTGAAACTGAAGAGATACCGACTAATAATGATGAACTTGATGAAAACAGTACCAAACAGTTATGTCCAAATTGTGGCAAGGAAATTTTAGCAGGACAGCTGTTTTGTACCAGTTGTGGGATAAGCTTGAAAAAAAAGGAAGAGCCAGTTATAGAAGAAGAAAAAATGAAACTATGTCCATATTGTCATTCTCCAATTAAAGAAGGACAAAAATTTTGTGTAAGCTGTGGACAAAAGCTAGATACTGTATCTGCTGAAGAAAAGAAACAAATTAAAGTTTGTCCAAACTGTGGATTGGAAATTAATGGGACAAAAGATAAATGTGATATTTGTGGGACACCTTTAAATCAGCCACTTAATCAGGGGAATGTATGTTCAAAATGTGGAAAAGCTATTAAACCAGGGCAATTATTTTGTACTGGTTGTGGAGCTAAATTATCTTAAAAAGGCGAAAGCCTTTTTTATTTTCAAAAAAGATGAATATGTGATATAATTTTAATCTATAAAGAGGTAAGATTGTGGAAAAATTAGAGCATTTAAAACAACAGTTAAAAAGCTACCAACATGTTGCCATTGCTTATAGTGGGGGCTGTGATTCCCATTTTCTTTATACGATTGCCAGGGAAACATTAGGAAAGGATCATGTTTTTGCTGTGATCTGTACAGGTGCAATGATGGCAAATGAAGATATCGAACAGGCAAAATGGCTTTTACGTGACGGATTTTATGAAATTGTTCCAATTGATGTTTTTGAAATTTCAGCGTTTCGCTATAATCAGAAAGAGCGATGTTATTTCTGTAAAAAAAACATAATGTCAAAGGTCATTACAAAAGCAAAGAAAAAAGGCTTTTCGTTTGTGCTTGATGGTACAAATAAGGATGATTTGAGTGTTTATCGTCCTGGGAGAAAGGCATGTGAGGAATTGCATATTATTTCACCTTTATCATCATTTACAAAGCAGGAAATAAGAGATTATTCAAAACAGCTGAATATTACGACATTTGATAAACCGGCAAACGCCTGTTTGGCTTCTCGATTTCCTTATGATACTTTATTGACTGAAGAAAAATTGGAAAAAGTCGATAAAATCGAATCACTTTTACACAAGAAAGGGATAGTTCATGTGCGATGTCGGATACATGATGATATTGTCAGAATCGAAGCTGAAAGAAAAGATTTTGAAAAAATTATTTCTGATCAGCAATTGACAGAAAATATCAAGGCATATGGTTTTCGTTTTGTAACGTTGGATTTAAACGGCATAACCAGTGGCAGTTTTGATCAAAGCAGTAAACGATAATATCTGATATAGAAAAGAATAAGTAAACGTCGTTTCGTTTTGTTTTTTCTAAAACAGCGTTTACTGTTTTTATTTAAGGAGAAATTATGGAAATAAAAGAAATACTAGAAAAAGTTAAAAAGCAGCAATTAGAAATTGAAGATGCAATGAATATGCTGCAAAGGCAGGAATACTGTATCGATGATAACCGCGAAGAGAGAACTGGAGCTCCAGAGGTTATCTATGGGGCTGGAAAAAATGCAAAACAGATTGAAGAAATCATTATTCATATGCTTAACCATCATCAAAAAAAAATCATTGTAACAAGATTGGATGAACAGAAGTACGAATATTTGAAAACACTTTTTCCACAGTTTGAATATGAACCATTATCAAAGATGTTTTATTATAATGAAGATGCAATGGAAATTAATGATGGCAAAATCGCCGTAATATGTGCTGGAACCAGCGATTTGTCTGTGGCTAATGAAGCTGTTATTACAGCAAGAATATTAGGGAATGAGGTTATACAGATCAATGATGTTGGAGTGGCTGGATTACATCGTTTATTAAATAGACTTGATGATATTCAAAGTGCCAATGTAATTGTTGTGGTTGCGGGAATGGAAGGTGCTCTGGCTTCTGTTGTTGGTGGACTGGTTAAAGCACCGGTTATTGCGGTACCAACATCGGTTGGCTATGGTGCTAATTTTCATGGCCTGTCTGCGCTTTTATCAATGCTGAATAGCTGTGCAAGCGGTGTTGCGGTTGTGAATATTGATAATGGTTTTGGTGCTGGCTATATGGCACATTCTATAAATTGTTTAGGAGGGAAAAAATAATGAAAGTACTTTATTTTGATTGTAGCAGTGGTATCAGTGGAAATATGACACTGGGTGCATTAATGGAACTGATTGATGATCCTCATTATTTGCAGACACAGCTGGAAAAGCTTAATATTAATGGATATCATCTTCACATTTCTAAAGAAAAGAAAAATGGTATTACTGGAACATATGTTGATGTACATCTTGAACATGAAGATCATGAGCATCATCACGATCATGAGCATCATCACGACCATGAACATCACCATGATCACGTTCATCGTAATCTTTATGATGTGAATAAAATCATTGATGATGCTGATATTGATATCAAAGCGAAAGATTTGGCGAAAAGAATATTTTTAAGAGTTGCTCAGGCTGAAAGCAAGGTGCACAATGAGCCGTTAGAAAAAGTGCATTTCCATGAAGTTGGTGCAATTGATTCAATTGTTGATATTATAGGAACAGCAGTTTTAATTACGAAGATCAAGCCTGATAAGATTTACAGTAGTATTGTTAATGATGGTTATGGTTTTATTCAGTGCGCTCATGGTATGATTAATGTTCCTGTACCAGCAACTTCAGAAATTTTTGCAGCGAGCGATGTTAAAGCTAAACAGATCGATATTGATACAGAGCTTGTTACGCCAACTGGAGCTGCTATTATTGCGGAATTGGCGGAATCATTTGGAACGATGCCGGCAATGAATGTTGATAGAATTGGTTGGGGATGCGGTACGAAAAATCTGAAAATTCCAAACGTTTTGAAAGTTCTTTCTGGAACGATAGATAATCAGCATGATGAAGTTGTGATTATGGAAACAAATATTGATGACTGCAGTGGTGAAGTTTTAGGTTATACAATGGATAAACTGTTTGAAAATGGAGCGTTAGATGTTTTCTTTACGCCAATTTTTATGAAAAAAAACAGACCTGCATATCGTCTGTCAGTAGCCTGTTATGATGAACAAATGGCTATTTTAAAGAAAATTATTTTTAAACATACAACAAGCATTGGAATTCGTTATCGTTATGAAAAAAGGACAATTTTAGATAGAAAATTAACAGAAATCAAAACGCCTTTAGGAACGGTAAAGGCAAAAGAAGTTTATGATGGAGAGGATACATATGTGTATCCTGAATATGAAGATGTTAAGGTGATAGCTGACAAAAATCAGATGTCAATTCAAGATGCATTTGATTTCTGTAAAAAATATCTTCTTGAATCAGAAAAATAATGAAACGGTTTACATCCTATCAAAAAATAAGTAATATTATTTATATAAAAGATAAAAAGGAGGAATAAAAAAAGATGAGTTTTCCTAAAAATTTTTATTGGGGAGGAGCAACTGCTGCAAATCAGTTAGAAGGCGGTTGGCAAGAAGGAGGTAAAGGTATTTCTTGTCCGGATATCTGTACTGGTGGAACAGCAACAAAAAGTAAGAGAATTACACCAATTTTAGAAGAAGGAACTTTTTATCCTTCGCATGATGCAATTGATCATTACCATCGTTTTAAAGAAGATATTGCTTTATTTGCGGAAATGGGATTTAAGATGTATCGTTTTTCTATTGCCTGGACAAGAATTTTTCCAAATGGAGATGAAACAGAACCTAATGAAGAAGGTTTAAAATTTTATGAAGAACTGATTGACGAATGTCTTAAGTATAATATTGAACCATTGATTACAATTTCTCATTATGAAGTGCCATTTGGTCTGACAAAAAAATGGAACGCATGGGTTGATCGTCGTATGATTGACTGTTATTTGAATTTCTGTAAAGCTATTTTTACACGTTATAAAGGAAAAGTTAAATATTGGCTGACGTTTAATGAAATTAATAGTGCAACAACAACGATGGGTGCCTTTTTAGGACAGGGAATTTTAAATGAAATTAAAGCAATGGATTTTATGGATCAGGTAGATGTACCTAATCATCGTTTTCAGGGACTGCATCATCAGTTTTTAGCTAGTGCATTGGCTGTAAAAATGGCTCATGAAATTGATCCAAATTATCAGATTGGATGTATGCAGATCATGGCAACAAGTTATGGTTTAACATGCAATCCTGCTGATCAGATTGAAAATCAGAAAAAAGGTCATTTAATGAACTGGTTCTGCAGTGATGTGCAGTGTCGTGGAAAATATCCAAATTACATGAAAAGATATTTTAAAGAAAATAATATTACAATCAAAACTGAACCGGGTGATGATGAAATTCTGGCAGCTGGACCTGTTGATTTCTATACATGTTCATATTATATGTCAAACTGCCAGACTGCTGACCCAGAAAAACAGATTGCTGGAAAAGGAAATATCCTTGGTGGTGTTGCTAATCCATATCTAAAAGCCAGTGACTGGGGTTGGCAGATTGATCCAGAAGGATTAAGATTTTCATTGAATGAAATCTGGGACCGTTATCAGTTACCAATTTTTGTTGTGGAAAATGGTTTAGGAGCTTATGATAAGATTGATGAAGATGGCAAAGTCAGAGATGACTATCGTATCGATTATCTAAGAAGCCATATCGAACAGATGCATGAAGCTGTTTTGGATGGTGTTGATCTTAGAGGCTATACACCATGGGGATGTATTGACCTGGTATCAGCATCGACAGGAGAAATGGCGAAACGTTATGGATTTATCTTTGTTGAAAG
>CASETM010000013.1 GCA_949290865.1 uncultured Bacillota bacterium | reverse complement strand
TGTTTTTTATCATTGCTGAAAACAGCTGAAGTGGCTAAAATTTAATGAATGAGATTATCTAAGAGTAAATCATTTCTTAGTAAAAAAATTTTTTTAGTGACAGGATAAAAATTTTCTTTTATTAAATAAAAAAGATTCTCGTTAATATAAGTTTTTCTCTTTTTGTTGTTATTTCCTGAAAAAATCGATATCCTATAAATAATAAGATATTATAAAAAGGGAGGAAAATTAATGAGAAAAAAAGTATTAAAACAATTTTTTGCTTTGATGTCATCATTATGCATGATCATGTGTCTGATGCCTACAGCAGTTAATGCAAATGACACAGATATAGTCAAATATGTTGCTTTAGGCGATAGTATTACAAGTGGTTATGGATTGACTCATCCTGAAAATCAGGCATTTCCTGCTTTGATTGCAAAAGAACAGAACTACTCAGTTGTTAATCGTGGACAGGCTGGATTGACTTCTGAAGGGTTATTGACATTGCTGGCAGACCAAGATGTTGCTGGGGATGTTGCTTCAGCAGATATCATATCAATTACGATTGGTGGAAATGATCTGATGAATGCTTTATATGCTTATCTGGCTGAACAGTTTGGCAATGGTATGACTGCTGATTATGTCAAAGATCAGTTCGAAACAAATAATACGGTATTCCTGGCGCAGGCTATAAGCCATTTGGATTCATTTGGTGAGTCAGAGATAGCTGCTAAAGCTCTTACAACTTTTGGTATTAAACTGTATTCAATCATTGCAGCTATTAAAAAAGCTAATCCTGATGTTTTGATATTTGTATCTACACAGTATAACCCTTATCAGTGGCTTCCAGATCAATGCACAAATCTTTTATATAAAGATTATGCACAAAAAATTACTGCTGCATTTAACGATGGAGTTAGCGCTTTAAATACGATGATTAATAGTACTGCATTTCAGTCAAATGGAGCATTTACAGTTGTGGATGTCTATGGTGCTTTTGCGAATTCATATGTAAATTTAAGCAATGCCCAATTTAACGATACGATGGGAATACCTACTTATAATTTGGATTTTCATCCAAATACAGCAGGACATCAGGTTATTGCTGATACAATGATTACCGCGATGAATGCAAGTATTAAAAAAGTTCTGGAAAATGCGGAAGCATCATTGACTGCTTTAGGAACATTGACAGCTGATCAGAAAGATGTTTCTTCACAGGAAACAGCGCAAGCATGGGTAGCAAACCAAGTCAAAACATTGTCAATTGCAGGTGTAAATTTGTCAGCTACAGTAGATCAGTTTGTATTACCTGTAGCAGGAACGGCAAGTCAGCCAACAGGTACAAATGGATCATTTTCTATGCGTGTGACATTGCAGTATGCCGGACAGTCAAAGACTGTTGATGTACCAGTTACGATCAAAGCAACAGCCTACAGTGCACCAGTTGTTGATGACAATAAAACAGAAGAAGAAAATAAGCAGCCACAAGAAACGCATAAAACAGAAAAAGTTGAAAGTGTTAATACCGGTGATTCAACAAATATTATGGGATATACAGCGATGATGCTGACATCAATGGTTTTATTAATGAAAACGATTCGTAAAAAGCAATCACTAGACTAATATTTATAGATGGAAATAAAGGCATTTGTTTTACAGATGAGAATTTGTAAAATGAATGCTTTATTTGTTGTAAAGAAAAATAATACATTTTAGCACTCTAGTGTTGACAGTGCTAAAATAAGTGCTATAATATAGGTGTAGTTAAGGAAGAGGACTTAACGAGGTAAATATTTTATATCCCAGCATTGAACTACTGAGATAAAGAAGAAAGAAGAGGCGATGTATATGAAATTTTTACCTACCATGAATGATATATTTGATGATTTATTCTATGATCCATTTAAGAACTACACAACAGTAAACGCGATGCGTACAGATATCTCTGAACAGGACGATCATTATCTGTTGGATATGGAACTTCCTGGATTTAAAAAAGAAAATATTCAGATGGAATTAAAAGATGGATATTTGTATATCAAAGCGAATAAAGATGAAAATACGGAAGAAAAAGATGATGAAGGTCATGTAATCAGACGTGAACGTTACAGTGGAAGTTGCAGTCGTAGTTTCTATGTTGGAGATGTTCAAAAGGAAGATATCAAAGCAACATTTGATAATGGTGAATTAAAGATCACGATTCCAAAAAACACAGTTCAACAGGTTGAAGAAAAGAAATATATTACGATTGATTAAAAGAATTAGAAAAGAGCTATATTATATATATAGTTCTTTTTTATTGGTTGTATTTAATTAAAAAATATTTATATAATAATAAAATATTATAAAAAACTATTGAAATGTTATATTGAATTGACTATACTATGGAAAAGAATGATGAAAATATATCAGGATGATAAAAAACAATTATATAAGGAAGAACTATTACTGTTTTGTTGTATGAACATATCATCCTGCTGATATGTTTTTTTATGGAGGAGGTTCAATAAGTGAAAGGTTATTTGATTTTAGAGGATGGACAGATCCTGACAGGAGAAAGTGTTGGGACAGATCGTGAAATCATCAGTGAATTTGTCTTTAATACATCGATGACAGGATATGTCGAAGTTCTAACAGATCCTTCTTATGCGGGACAGTCAGTTGTTATGACCTATCCATTGATTGGTAATTATGGTGTATGTCTAGATGATCAGGAGTCTAACAAACCTTATGTTGCGGGGTTTGTTGTCAATGAACTGATTGAAAAAGGCAGCAATTTCAGAAAGAATGTTGAGCTGAAGGATTATCTGAAAGAACATGATATTCCCTGTCTGCAGGGCATTGATACCAGATATCTGACCAAGATCATCAGAAATAAGGGTTGTATAAATGGCATGATCACAACGAAAAAATATGATGATCTTGAGTCCGTCTTAGAAAAGATTCGTCAATATCGAGTGAAAGGTGTCGTTGCGCAGGTAACTTGTCAACATGCCTATAAAGTTGGAACAGGTGTCAGAAGGGTTGCTTTGTATGATTTTGGGGCTAAAAAGAATATTGCTGAATCACTGGCAAAAAGAAATATTGAAGTCACGGTTTTTCCTGCTTCAACACCTGCAGCGACGATCATGAATGGGAATTTTGATGGGATTATGCTATCAAATGGTCCAGGTGATCCTGATGAAAATCAGGAAATCATTGCTGAAATGAAGAAACTGGCAGCCAGTCAGATACCGATTTTTGCAATCTGCCTGGGACATCAGCTCATGGCACTGGCCCATGGTTTTACGACCGAGAAAATGAAGTATGGTCATCATGGTGCTAATCACCCTGTGAAAAATCTGCAAACTGGACGTGTTTATATTTCAACGCAAAATCATAATTATGTTATCTGTGAAGAATCTATTGATCCTCTTATCGCCAAACCATGGTTTAAAAATGTTAATGATGGAACAATTGAAGGAATTGAATACCTTCATGAAAAAATCAAAACGGTGCAGTTTCATCCTGAAGCCTGTGCCGGACCATTAGATACAGATGAACTGTTTGATGAATTTGTGAAAATGATGGAGGATAAATAATATGGCAAAAGATGAAAGCATCCAAAAAGTTCTGGTTATTGGCTCAGGACCGATCATCATTGGGCAGGCGGCTGAATTTGATTATGCGGGAACGCAGGCCTGCCGTGCTTTAAAAGAAGAAGGTATTGAAGTTGTTCTGATCAATTCGAATCCAGCGACGATCATGACTGACAAGGATATTGCCGATAAGGTGTATATAGAACCATTAACGGTTCCGGTTGTCAAAAAACTGATTATTGAAGAAAAACCTGACAGTATCCTGCCGACACTGGGTGGACAGAATGCTTTGAATATTGCGATGGCATTGGCAGATGAAGGGTTTCTGGAGGAACACCATGTCCGTACGATTGGAACTGATACGGAAACCATCAAGTTGGCAGAAGACAGACTGGAATTCAAAAAACTGATGGAACGGATCGGTGAACCCTGTGCACCATCCATCGTTGTCAATCATGTTGATGATGCTTTAGCGTTTGCAGATAAGATTGGCTATCCAGTCGTTGTTCGTCCGGCCTATACTTTGGGTGGGACCGGCGGCGGGATCGCTCATGATGCTGTTCAGCTGCATGATATCTGTACCAATGGATTACGTCTTTCCCGTGTCAGTCAGTGTCTGATTGAAAAAAGCATTGCTGGATGGAAAGAAGTAGAATATGAAGTAATGCGTGATGGTGCAGGGAACTGTATTACGGTTTGTAATATGGAAAATATGGATCCAGTTGGTGTTCATACTGGTGACAGTATCGTTGTTGCCCCATCACAGACATTAGCTGATAAGGAATATCAGATGCTTCGTTCATCAGCACTCAATATTATTTCAGCACTGCATATCAAAGGAGGATGCAATGTCCAGTATGCATTGAATTCTGAGAGTTTTGAATACTGCGTGATTGAAGTCAATCCCCGTGTATCGCGTTCTTCGGCTCTGGCTTCGAAAGCGACAGGTTATCCTATTGCCAAACTGGCTGCGAAAATTGCTCTGGGTTATCGCCTTGATGAAATCAAAAATGCGGTAACTGGGAAAACTTATGCATCTTATGAGCCGGCGCTGGATTATGTAGTCTGCAAGATTCCTAAATGGCCTTTTGATAAATTTGTTGGGGCTTCACGAAAACTAGGAACCCAGATGAAAGCCACAGGTGAAGTCATGGCTATCTGCAATCATTTTGAAGGTGCTTTGATGAAAGCGCTGCGTTCACTGGAACAGAATGTCTATTATCTTGAGGGAAGTCATCTGTCAGAATTGGCCAGTGAGCAGTTAAAGACAAAACTGACAGAAGTTGATGATCAGCGTATTTTTGTAATCGCGCAGGCCTTAAGACAAGGCATCAGTGTTACTGAAATTCATCAGCTGACAAAGATTGACAGCTGGTTCATCGACAGAATCAAAGTCCTGATTGAAATGGAAGAACGTTTGAAAAGTGAAGAACTGTCAGTTCAGCTGCTTCAACAGGCCAAAAAACTGCAGTTTCCTGATCGTGTGATTGCGCAGTTCACCGGACGAAGCGAAGATCAAATTCATCAGCTGCGAAAACAACATCATATCACAGCGTCTTATCAGATTGTTGATACTTGTGCTGCAGAATTCGATGCAATGACGCCATATTATTATTCAGTTTATGGCGGCATGAATGAAGTTACTACACAGAATCCAAAGCAAAAGATCATGGTTTTAGGATCAGGACCGATTCGTATTGGTCAGGGTATTGAATTTGACTACTGTTCTGTCCATTGTGTTTGGGCATTGAAAGCAGCAGGCTATGATACGATCATCGTCAATAATAATCCTGAAACCGTATCGACGGATTTCGATATTGCTGATCGCCTGTATTTTGAACCACTGACACCAGAAGATGTTGAAAATATCGTTGATATTGAAAAACCGGATGGTGCTATTGTTCAGTTTGGCGGACAGACAGCCATCAAACTGACCCAGGCGCTAACAAAAATGGGAGTGAAGATCTTAGGAACGGATGCGGATGATGTCGATGCGGCCGAAGACAGAGAAAGATTTGATGAAATTCTTGAAAAATGTCATATTGACCGTCCTAAAGGACTGACGGTCTTCACGACGGCAGAAGCGCTTAAAGCAGCTAATGAGTTGGGCTATCCGGTTTTGATCAGACCTTCCTATGTTTTAGGGGGAGCTGGTATGGAAATTGCGCTTAATGATGGTGATATCAGAAAATTTATGGAAATCATCAATCGTCAGTTCCAGGAACATCCAATTCTGATCGATAAATATCTTTCGGGGAAAGAGGTTGAGGTCGATGCTATTTGTGATCAAAACGGCATCCTGATTCCTGGTATCATGGAACATGTTGAACGTGCTGGTGTTCATTCAGGAGATAGTATTTCGGTTTATCCACCACAGAAGATCAAAACAGAAATCAAAGAGATCATTGTTGACTATACGCAGAGACTGGCCAAAGCCTTACATGTCATTGGTCTGATCAATATTCAGTTTATTGTTTACGAAGATGAGGTTTATGTTATTGAAGTTAATCCCCGTTCTTCCAGAACGATCCCTTATATTTCTAAGGTGACCGATCTGCCAGTCGTGGCGATAGCTACTAAAGTCATCATGGGACAGTCAATCGAAGATCAGGGATATCATTATGGTCTGGCTCCGGAAAAAGAAACAGTGGCAGTCAAGATGCCGGTTTTCTCCTTTGAAAAGATTACCGGGGCAGAAATCTCATTAGGTCCGGAAATGAAATCTACAGGAGAAGTTTTAGGAATTTCTAAAAGTGCTGATGAGGCCATCTATAAAGCCTTTATGGCAACAGGAATTCAGCTGCCAAAGAAAAAGAAGATCATCTGTACTGTTAAAGACAGTTCCAAAGCAGAGTTTCTGCCGATTGCCAGACAGTATTACGCCTTTGGCTATGATATTTATTCTACCGAAGGGACATATCATTTTCTCAAGAAACATGGTGTACCAGCGCATCTAGTTAACAGGATCGATGATAAAACAAATACGATCTTCGATTTGATGCTGACGGATACCGTTGATCTGGTTATCGATATTCCGACCAGAAATAATAATCTAAAAGATGGTTTTCTAATTAGACGCTTTGCGGTTGAAGCGGGGATTCCGATTTATACATCGCTGGATACTGCGAAAGCCCTGATCGATTCTTTGGAAAGAAGAAAAAAAGGAATTACG
Organism: uncultured Bacillota bacterium; assembly: GCA_949290865.1. Classification (GTDB taxonomy): domain Bacteria; phylum Bacillota_I; class Bacilli_A; order Erysipelotrichales; family Coprobacillaceae; genus Faecalibacillus. Next base: position 22,315 of record CASETM010000013.1, on the reverse strand, counting down.
ACATTAATCGATATAACGCAATTAAAATAGAGGATCAGAAATGATCCTCTATTTGATATAGCCACATTTCACACAGGCTTTATATATACCATCGTGATCGATTACATCGGTCACGTAAGAACTCATCGCTTTTAACTGACTGTTGCCCTGTCCCATGCAGATTGAAAAAGCAGCATGTTTAAACATCTCAACATCATTCAATGAATCACCAAAGGCAATATATTCATCAATATGCCATAGTTTCATGAAATAGGCAATGCCTGTTGCTTTGGAAATGCCTTTGATCGTGATATCGGCGTAAGTCAGCTCTCCAGGCATGATATCAAGTTCTTCAATATCCTTGAATTCATGATAATCATAACCCATCGGTCCGTAGGCAATCATGGCACCAACTTCCTGTCCCTGATAGTTGCCAACGCTAGGAATAGGGTTATGAAAGTATTGGCATGACTGAATCACGTATTCATTTGGTGTTTCCGTGATGATACGGGGATCGGTTTTTAATGCCAAGGGAATATGGTGTTTTTGGGCGATTGCGATCGTCTTTTTGACAACGGATGATGGTAAGACTTCTTTATGAAGGACATGAAGATCCTGATCCAGGACGACCTGACCATTGTTGCAGACATAGCCATCAAAAGGGAAAATATCAAAAATGCGTGTTCCCATTAAAGAATGAACGCTTCTGCCAGTAGAAACAAGCAGAAGATGACCATTCTGCCGCAGTTGTCTTAAGGCTTTGATTGTGCTTTCAGGGACGGTATGATCGGTTGTTGTACGCAAGGTACCATCAATATCAAAACAGAATAAGCGTTTCATTTTAGTCTCCAGCTGATAAAAATGGTAATGCTGTCTGCATGACAAGACGACCTGGTCCTGTGACCACTGCACGAGATGATATAAAATGAAAAGCTGTCTGCGGTTTCATTTGACATGATGCATCCATTATTGCCAGACTGGCTGGATCGATGATCATCTGCTGCCCTGACAGCAACTGATATTCAACAGTTCTGCTGTTGATTTGGATAAAACATTTGCCCTGACCTGATAATTTGATAAACCTTGCCTGATCATGACTGAATATACCGAAATATAATTTTTTATTGAAGAAAACATCTGTTCTGACTCCGTTCTCACAGGCGATAAAGGCTGATTGCGGGATGATGATTTCCTGATCAATGGCGACATCGATTGGCAGAATATTTCCCGGGAAAACTGTCGAAAAAGCAATCAGACCATCATTGGAGGCGGTATATGTCCTGTCTGACAGTAATTTATTTGAAAATATGTGCTGAAGCAGACAGCCAGCATGACTGGTTATCTTCATACAGTCATCGACTTGTGGCAATGTTTCTTTTTCACAAATCATTTTTTCGCCTGCTTTTAAATAGCAGATGACAGTCGGCACATGAGCGTTTTTGATTTCATATTTCATTTTCTTCTCCTTAGTATGCTACACATACTGGTTGAGGGATAGCCAGTTTTTCGTTTGTCGGTTTTAATTCTTCGTTTTCTTCATCAAAAGTATAGAGTTCGATGACATTATCTTCCTGACAGCCAACGATCACATACTTGTCATCAATGATATTGAAATCTCGTGGTCCTTTGCCAGTATGAACCATATACAGCAACAAAATCTTGCCGGTTTCCTGATTGACTCTATATAAAACAATACTGTCATGGCCACGGTTAGAAACCATGAGATGTTTACCGGATTTTGTCATACGGATGGCTGCAGCACTGGAAAAATCATGAAAATGCCGAGGCACACAGTTGATGCCTTGAATGAGAGTGTAATGACCCTGTTCATAGCTGTAAACCATGATGCTGTTTGATATTTCATTAATGACATAGCTGAATCTGCCATCATGAGAAAAAATCATATGTCTAGGTCCACTGCCAGGAATCATCAGTAAATTCAGTTGCGTCTGTTCTTTAAGCATGCCTTCTTTATATTCATACATAACAACTTTATCTGCTCCTAGATCAACGCTGTAAAGATACTGATCATCAGGGGTAATACCAACATAATGGGCATGAGGACCGGTCTGTCGTTTCAATAGATCGATTCCTAAGCCATGATGATGGACAGTACCAATTTTTCTTTCAATGTGATTGTCGTTTAAGGCGTACATGGCTGTTGCTCCAACATGATAGTTGGCGGTAAACAGGAAACGTTTATCCTTGCTTAAGCATAAGTGTGTATAGGAACGGCCGTTTGATTCAAATAATGAATATTCCTGTAGATCATCTTTTTTCATGATATAAGTGCCTACACCGCCACCGGTTCCTTTTTGTGCATCTTTGAATGCCGCATAGAGAAACTGATCTCTGGTAATGATATATGAAGGATAATCTTTGGTCAGGATCTGCTTGACAAGAGAAATTTTGAGATTCTTTTCATCCAGATCGCAGATATAGATTCCTTTTTGTTCTCCTTTTCCATAACTTGATACATAAAAATTCATGATAGAATCCCTCCTCGTTCTTCTATTGTATCATAAAAACAATAAAAGCGTGGAAAAATCACATAAAATAAAAGGGAAGATCAACTCTTCCCCATAAAATATTATTTTTGTCCAACACCTTTGCAGTAAGTCTGTACAACATCATAATTCTGATCAAGAACAACCAGATCGGCATCATAGCCAACGCTGATATAACCTTTATGATCATCGATATGCAGACATCTTGCTGGATTACTGGTGCAGGCATTGATTGCATAATTGACTGGTACCAATGCATCTTCAATCAGGATCTTTAATCCTTTGTTTAAATTCAAGGTAGAACCTGCAAGATTGCCAGCTTCTACCAGATGGGCACTGCCATCAGGATAGATGACTACTTCCTGACCACCAAAATCAAATTTTGAACCAGCTGGATAACCTTTACACATTAAGGCATCACTGACCATGATACTGTAATCAGGACCTTTTGACATAAAGAAATTATTTAATGCAGCTAGTGTTGAATGGTTACCATCACAGATGATTTCACCATACATGTTTCTGATACGCAGGGCACCGCCTACCAGACCATTAGCACGATGGTTGAAAGGTGTCATTGCATTGTAGACATGAGTCATGCTTCTAGCACCATTGGCGAAAGCCAGAACCGCCTGTTCATAAGTGGCGTTGGAATGACCGATGCTGACAACGACACCGTTTTGACTGCAGTATTTGGTCATCGCATAGTCATCATCGTTTTCTACCGCCATTGAAATATATTTGATTAGACCATGAGCAGCCTGCTGATATCTTTTAAACTGTTCAATATCTGGTTTGATACAGTATTCTTCAGGCTGAGCACCTTTATGAGCTTTATTGAGATAAGGACCTTCAAAGTGAATTCCTAAAATTTCGGCTCCCTCATAACCTTCTTCAACAACATTGGCAACATTGCTGACAGCTTTGGTCAAAACTTCTTCACTTTGAGTTAAAGTTGTTGCCAGGAAAGCAGTAACTCCTTCATTGACGATGCCTTTCGCCCATTTTCTTAAACCTTCAGGTTCGCCATGATTGGTATCAAAACCATAGGCACCATGGCAATGAATATCAATGAACCCAGGCAGAATTCTTAATTCTCCATAATCTTTATTAACTTCTTTTTCATTATAAGCGTAAATGTTTTTGATTTTACCGTCTTCAATATCCAGTTGCGCAGCTACAAACTGGTCAGCGATCCATATTTTTTTACTTTGTATTATCATATTCATCCCTCCATTTATATTATAAACAAATAACCATATCTAGACAAGGAATAGAAAAAGCTTTTTCATATTTACATTTACCTTGATACTATTTTGGTATATAATGAAAACAATAATATAATAAGGAGGAATCGAGATGGATGAAAATTTGCTATTGTCATTAATAAGAAATAACGCGAAAATGGAAGTGACAGATTTAGCAGCCGCCTTAAACGAATCAGAAGAAAATGTAGAAAATTCTATTCATGATCTGGAAAATAGAAATATTATCTGTGGATATCATACGATCATTAACTGGGATAAAACAAACAATGATATCTGTACAGCTTTGATTCAGGTCAATGCCAAACCGGAAAGAGAGTATGGCTATGATAGAATTGCCAAGAAAATATATAATTTTCCAGAAGTTGATACGATGTATCTGTTAGCTGGAAATTATGAATTTATGCTTATTGTCAAGGGGAAGACAATGGTTGAAGTAGCCAGATTTGTCAACAGTAAACTTGCCTGTCTGGAAGGTGTGGAAGGAACAGTAACGCTATATGTATTGAAACAGTATAAAAATATGGGTGTTATCTTGGACGATGATAGTGATTCTGCTGCAGAAAGGTTACTGGTGACACCATAATGGATTTTTCTAAGATTGTTAATCCTGTTGTCAGAGATTTGCCACCTAGTGGAATCAGAAAGTTTTTTGATCTGGCAAATCAGATGGAAGGTGTTATTTCTTTAGGAGTTGGAGAACCAGATTTTCCAACACCATGGTCGATCAGAGAAGCAGCAATCTATTCGATTGAAAAAGGAAAAACTTTCTATACAGCAAATCAGGGATTATTAGAATTAAGAAAAGAAATCTGTCGTTATCAGAAAAGAAAATTTGGACTTGACTATACTCCTGAACAATGTATCGTGACCGTTGGTGGTTCAGAAGCTATCGATTTGGCTTTAAGAGCAATCATTTCACCAGGAGATGAAGTTATTTTACTGCAGCCAAGTTATGTTGCCTATACACCAGGTGTCAAACTAGCTGGTGGTGTAGAAAAGAATATTATCTTAACCGAAGAAAATGAATTTAAGTTAACGCCAGAACTGTTAAAAGCAGCGATTACGGATAAAACCAAAGCTTTGTTACTTAATTATCCAAGCAATCCTACTGGTGGGGTCATGACCAGAGAAGATTATGAAAAGATCGTCCCAATTATCAAAGAATCGGGAATTATGGTCATTACTGATGAAATCTATGCTGAATTGTCTTATGAAACAAAATTCTGTTCAATTGCCGCTTTTGATGAAATTAAAGATCAGGTTCTTCTCGTCAGTGGATATTCAAAAGCTTATGCCATGACGGGATGGCGTTTAGGATATGTTTTAGGAAACAGATATCTGATCAGCATGTTAAATAAAATTCATCAGTATATCATCATGTCAGCGCCAACAGTTGCTCAATATGGTGCTATTGAAGCTATGAGACATTGTGATGATGAAATCGAAAAGATGAGACTGTCATATTTGGCTAGAAGGAATTTTGTTGTTAAAGCTTTTAATGAAATGGGATTGAAAACATTTACGCCCCAGGGAGCGTTTTATATCTTCCCTTGTATTAAATCAACCGGTCTGACTTCAGAACAGTTCTGTGAAGAACTGCTAAAAGATCAGCTGGTAGCCTGTGTTCCAGGCAGTGCGTTTGGAGAAGCTGGGGAAGGGTATATTCGTGTGTCTTATGCTTACAGCATTGATGAGTTAAAAGCTGCAACATCTAAAATCAAGTTATTTTTACAAAGGAAGGGTTATTTATAATCCTTTTTTCTTTTAACTGTAATTTTTCGGTGTTAAAATAGAGACGTAAACATCATCGACTTTGGGGTTTTTATATAATAAAAGTACCAAAGGAGATGATAGGTATGAAAATAAAAAGTTATGAACAGGTGACAGAACAAACGATCATTGCTGTTAAAAAATATTTGCTGAAACATGGGAAGGGGTACTATCAGCAGGATCTGCATGATATCATCAATCGCTGCATTGATATAGATCAGCTGAAAAGAAAGCTGAATAAAAGAGCTGATCTTCAGTTGTGGCTGTTTACAAAGTTTAAAAAGAATCTTGATCACTGTTCAAGCTATGATGAAATGGAAGAACATCTCGTCATGATGAATCTGCTGATTGACAGATATTATCAGCCATTATTGCAGTATAAATACAATCTGCTGTACTATATCATTGATCGTCAGGATTTATCACTGGAAATTTACTGTCTGCTTAGACATCTGATTCAGTTTAAATATGGAAAGCTTGAGGAATTCATCAAAGGGATTACGGTATATAAGAATATCAGTGGATATGAATATCATCATATTGCCAGTGAAATCTTCCTGTTGGAAAAACAGTATCGTCGTGCCTATCAGCATTTACCATATGTCGAATATGATCAGTCATTGCAGCGCTTTGAAAATGCTCTGTATAATTATTCACCAAGACAGTTTTTTCAGCTGTTAAATATCGATCATCAGCAGGTACAGCTATTATCATTTCGATAAGGAGTCTTTATGGAAAAACTTTACTATATTTTTATCATTATTAATGAAAGCTACGAACCAGTTCCAGCAAAGGACATTAAACGAATATTATTAGAAAAATACGGGATAACGATTGATATCAAAACAATTTATACAATGATCAGGAATATCAATGAATTATTTTTTCTGTTTTGTCAAAAAAAATTAATCAAAACGATTAGAAGAGTAGGATACTGTATCGATGAAGAACTGTTCGCTGATGGACAGCTGCAGTATCTGATTGACAGTGTGCTGTTTAATCAGGATATGAACGATGAGGAAGCAGATGCTTTTTTGAAAATTCTGACATCCCTGTCTTCATCAAGACAACTGGCCAGACTTAATTTTCCTCAAACCAGTCATCATGATCATCACTATGCTTATCTGCTGAATTTAACGACAATCATTAAAGCCATTCATGAAAAAAGAAATGTATTTTTTAAATATGTATATTATGAGATTAAAGATCATCAGCTTAGTGAGGTTTATCGCAAACATGGTAATGATAAAGATAATCCGGAACTGTATATCGTTTCACCATATAAGATCATTCAAAGAGATTCAAAATATTATTTGCTTGCTTACTTTGAAAAAAGACCTGATCAGTTAAGTATATACCGTCTTGACCGTATGCGGCTGGTTAGAAATCATAAAAGTCCTTTTGTCGATATTCAGGAACAGTATGATTTTGAAAGTGAACTGGACAAAAACATCAATATGTATCTGTCAGGCTATCGTGCTCAGTTGGAAATAGTTTTTGATCAGACAATCATCCGCGAAGTGGTCGATCATTTTGGCTTTGACTGTCAGGTAACAAAGAACATCGATGATCAGTATATTTTAACAGCGGATAATGTTTTAATTTCTGAAGGTTTAACTGGCTGGCTGATGATGCTTCAAAATCATGTTAAAGTGATCAGACCTTTACAGTTGAAAGAAGAAATGTTAAGAAAAATTGAACAAATGAAGAAAATGTATATGTAAAGTTATGGGATATATTCTCTTAAGTGAGGGAAATATATCCTTTTTTTGTTAAGTAAAGAATAATAAATTAACATTTCTTAACAGCGAATTAACATAAATTGAACGATAGCTTGATTTTAAAGCTGGTGTAATAAGAATATGATAATGGTGTCTTAAATGAGAAAGGCAAAAGGAGAGAAATTAAAAATGAAAAAGAAAATATTTGGTATTTTAATGGCATGCGTTTTATGTTTAGGTTTAACAGCATGCGGTGGTTCAAGTGATGAAGGAGGATCTGTCAGCGGAAAAGTTAGCTTAAACGGATCAACTTCAATGGAAAAACTTGTCAATGCATTATCTGAATCAATTAAGGAAGAATATCCTGAATTACAGTTAGAAGCTCAATTTACTGGAACAAGTGCAGGATTAGAAGCATTATCATCAGGAAGTGCTGATATCGGTAATGCATCAAGAGCTTTATCTGATGAAGAAAAAGGAAAAGGTATTGTTGAAAATATTGTTGCTATTGATGGTATTGCAACAATCACTAACAAAAGCAATAAAGTGACTGATTTAACAACTGATCAACTGAAAAAAATCTATACTGGTGAAATCAAAAACTGGAAAGAATTAGGTGGAGATGATCAGGCTATCGTTGTCATTGGACGTGAATCTGGTTCAGGAACAAGAAGTGCTTTTGAAGAATTATTGGAAATTGAAAATCAATGTCAATATGCTCAGGAATTAAATGAAACTGGTGCTGTTTTAGCTAAAGTTGCTGAAATAAAAGGTGCAATTGGTTATGTTTCATTAGATGTTATTGATGATACAGTTACTTCTATGAAGTTAAATGGTGTTGAAGCTTCAGAAAAAACTATCAAAGATGGTTCATATACATTACAAAGACCATTCGTTATGGCAACAAAAGGAAGTATTGATGAACAGGATGAAAAAGTAAAAGCCGTGTTTGAATTTATTGAAAGTGATGCTGGTCAGGAAGTTATTAAAAAAGTTGGTTTAATTAGCCCAAAATAAAGGAGTAAAAAATGGGAAATCAATTTTTATCGATCATCGGATCAAAAAAAACAAAATCCATTGTTGAAAACACAGCTGCGATAATATTTCGTAGCTGTGCTATTGTATCTATCGTTGCCGTTGTTTCTATTACTGGGTACATGTTGATATCAGGAACGCCAGCATTATTAAAAGAAGGTTTTGTCGATATTTTATTTAAAACAACATGGGCTCCAACAGCGGCTGATCCTCAATACGGGATATTATTTATCATTCTGACATCGATCGTAGGTGTTATTTTGGCAATCGTGATAGGTGTACCAATTGGCTTGTTTACAGCAATTTATCTGGCAGAAATAGCAAATGAAAAAGCACGTAAAATTGTGAAAGCTGCAATTGAGCTGTTAGCAGGTATTCCATCTGTTGTCTATGGGTTATTAGGGATATTGATTGTTAATCCCCTGATGTATCGTCTGGAACTGCTGATTTATGAAGGAGATCCAAGCCATCAGTTTACGGGGGGAGCGAATCTTCTATCTGCAATCCTGGTTTTGGCAATTATGATATTGCCAACACTGATCAATATTTCAGAAACGGCTTTAAAAGCGGTTCCTGATGATTTAAGAAAAAGCTCTTTAGCTTTAGGGGCAAGCAAAATTCAGACAATTTTCAAAGTTGTTGTACCTGCAGCTAAGAATGGGATAATGTCAGCTATTGTGTTAGGTGTAGGTAGAGCGATTGGTGAAGCAATGGCAATCTTACTGGTTGCTGGAAATGCTGTCAGTATGCCATTTCCATTTAACTCAGTCAGATTTTTAACAACAGCAATTGTTTCTGAAATGGGTTATGCTAATGGTACGCATCGTCAAGTCCTGTTTACAATTGGACTTGTGCTGTTCGTGTTTATTATGATCATCAATCTTATTTTGACGTTTATTATTAAGAGAGGAGATCAAGATGACTAACTCTATTTTTACAAAAAGACATCGATTAAGTGATAAGATTTTAAATACGCTGATTCATTTGGCAACTCTATCATCGGTGCTTATATTAGTCGTTATTATTGGTTATATTCTGTATCGTGGGATTCCGGCATTTGATTTTTCATATTTGTTTAATACAACAAGTATTTTAAATGATACGGTAGGGATTCTGCCAAATATTATCAATACATTATATATTATTGTTTTAACTTTGTTGATTGCCTGCCCAATTGGAATTGGTGGTGCGATTTATCTAAATGAGTATGCAAAAAACAAAAAATTTGTTGATGTTATCTCATTTACAACGGAAATCCTGTCAGGAATTCCATCCATTGTTTATGGTTTGTTTGGGATGCTGTTTTTTGGAACGGTATGTCGTTTTGGCTATTCGATACTTACTGGGTCATTGACATTAGCTATTATGATTCTACCAATTATTTCTCGAAATACGCAGACAGCATTGGAAACTGTACCAAAAAGCTATCGAGAAGCGGCTTTAGGAATTGGTGCAACAAAATGGTATATGATCAGAACGGTATTATTGCCTAGCTGTATGCCTGGTATTTTAACTGGAGTTATTTTGGCAATGGGAAGAATTGTTGCGGAATCAGCAGCACTGTTATTTACAGCAGGATCAGTTCATGTTTTACCTAGTAATATTTTTGGGCATATCATGACCAGTGGTGGAACTTTAACAATTGAACTATATCTACAGATGGCAAAAGGAAATTATGACGTTGCATTTGTGATTGCTTTGGTCTTGCTGGTAATTGTTTTAGGTTTAAATTTCCTGGCAAAACTGCTGACAAAGAAATTTGATGTTAATAAGGTGGAAGGATAAATGGAAAATAAAATTGAAGCAAAACATGTCAATTTGCATTATGGCACTAAACATGCTTTAAAAGATGTCAGTTTAGATATCAAGAAAAATAAAATTACTGCATTTATTGGTCCTTCAGGATGCGGAAAATCAACTTTTTTAAAAACGTTAAATCGTATGAATGATTATGTTGATAATTGTAAAATTGAAGGAACAATTACGTTGGATAATGAAAATATTTATGATGAGAAAGTCGATACGACAGTTTTAAGGAAGAAAGTAGGAATGGTTTTTCAGCAGCCTAATCCTTTTCCTATGTCAATTTATGATAATGTAGCCTATGGACCAAGAATCCATGGTATTAAAAATAAAAAGCAATTGGATCAGATTGTCGAAAACAGCTTAAAAGCAGCAGCTCTTTATGATGAAGTCAGTGATAGACTGCATAGCAGTGCTTTAGGACTTTCTGGTGGTCAACAGCAGAGATTGTGTATTGCCAGAGCGTTAGCGGTTGAACCAGAAGTTATTTTATTGGACGAACCAACAAGTGCTTTGGATCCAATTTCTACATTAAAAATTGAAGAACTGTTATTAGAACTGAAAGATAAATATACGATTGCTATTGTTACGCATAATATGCAACAGGCTAGTCGTATTGCTGATTATACAGCATTTTTCCTGGTTGGAGAAATGATTGAATATGGAAAAACAAAAGATATCTTCTCAATTCCACAGGATAAAAGAACAGAAGATTATATTACTGGTAGATTTGGTTAGGAGGAAAGAAAGTGCTAAGAAGTCAATTTGATGCCGAATTAAATAATATGCATGTTGATCTGGATAGAATGTGTCATCTTGTTATCCAGGCTATTGAAAATTGTGTAACAGCTTTTAAGAATCAGGATTTCGAACTGGCTAAAGAAATTATTGAAAATGATAAAGCTATCAACAACGTTGAAAGAGCCATTGAATCTAAATGTCTGTCATTGATTCTGAAGCAGCAGCCAGTTGCTACAGATTTAAGAGATGTTTCTACAGCTTTAAAAGTTGTTACCGATTTAGAAAGAATTGGTGATCAAAGTGCCGATATTGCGGAATTGATTTTGGAAATTGATGAACAGAATAGTTATTTGATGGTAGAACATATTCCTGCAATGGCCAATATTGCTATTCAAATGGTAACCAGAGCGCTAGATGCTTTTCATGAACATGATGTGCAAAAAGCTGAAGTTGTCAAAAAATCTGATCAGGAAATGGATCATTTGTTTGAAGAAGTGAAAAATGAATTGATCAAGATTGTTAAAGAAGACAAAGATCATGTTGATATTGCCATTCATTTCTTAATGATTGCCAAATATTTTGAAAGAATTGGTGATCATGTTGTCAATATTTGTGAATGGATCGAATTCTCTCAGACAGGACGTCTTAATAATCAAAGATTGATTTAAAAATGATTTTCGATTTAACACACTCTTAACATGTTTTATGTTAAGATATTGTCAAGTGGAGGGATGATCTATGTGTAAACATATCTATGTCGTAGAAGATGATGAAAATATCAGAGAAATTATTAACATAGCCTTAACAAACAATGGATATCGTGTATCATTGTTTGATAATGCAATTACTGCTTTAGATAAATTGGCGAAAGATCAGGTTGATTTGGCTATATTTGATCTAATGCTGCCACAAATGTCAGGACTGGAAGCTATAAAAAAAATTCGTGAATATGATCAGGAACTGCCAATCCTTATTTTAAGTGCTAAAGATCGAGAAATTGACAAGGTCAACGGTTTAGACAGTGGCAGTGATGACTATATGACCAAACCTTTTGGTATTTTGGAACTGCAGGCGCGAGTTAGAACTTTGTTAAGGAGAAGACAGGTCAAAGAACAGATTGTACGTACACCGACATTGGAAATCAATAAAAATACTAGAACTGTCAAAAAAAACGGAGAAAATATTGTTTTTACTAATAAAGAATATAAGTTGCTTATATACTTGATTGAAAATAATGACAGGGTCGTAGGACGTGATGAGTTGCTTAATAAAATATGGGGGTATGATTTTATTGGTGAATCACGTGCCTTGGATGTTCATATCAGAGCCTTACGTGCTAAATTGAATGATGATGGTAATCATTATATTAAAACAATTAGAAGCGTAGGTTATCGTTTTATAGAAGAAGGGTCTCATGATGCAAAAGGCCATATTTAAGTATTTTGCGATTATTCTGACTATTACTTTGCTGCTGTCGTCTGCAGTATCAATTGTTATTCTCTCTGATCGAATGCTGAGTAATACGAAAGAAAATATGGCATATGCCGTAAAACTTATTGATTATCAGCTTGATTATACGCAACCGTTAGAACATCAGGTTGTAGAGCTTAATCAAATGGCTTATGATGATACAACGCGTTTAACAATCATTGATACTGAAGGGAATGTTTTGGCGGACAGTGAAAAAGATAATATTGAAGAAAATCATTTTTCTAGAACTGAAGTGAAGGAAGCTTTGGAAGAAGGAATTGGCTATGAAACCAGATATTCAACAACTTTAAAAAAGAATTTACTTTATGTAGCATACTATGATAATAATCATATTGTCAGACTATCAATACCTTATAATGGTATTTTTGACAATGCTTCATCATTGTTGGATCCTTTGCTGTTTTCATCTGGTTTTTCATTGATCATCGCCTTGTTTTTTGCCTATAAGTTTTCTAAGACATTAAACCATCCTTTATCGGATATCAATAATGAAATCATCAAAATGAAAGATCAGAAAACCTTACATTTTGATAGATATAAATATGAAGAATTTAATACGATAGCTAATAAACTTAAAGAACAGTCAGCACGTATTCAGGAAACACTTTCAACCCTGAAGAAAGAAAGGGAAAAAATCAACAGTATCCTTGATCAGATGAATGAAGGTTTTATCCTGTTAGACAGTTATGAAGTTGTTTTGATGTCGAATGAAACAGCTCAGCAGTTATATCCAAATATTAAGGTAGGACAACCTGTTGGGAATTTTATCTTTGATTATCAGATCATAGATCAGCTTAAAAAAGTTACCCGTGAACCAAAAGTTGTAGATATAAAAAAAGAGGAACAAATTTATCGCTGTTTTATTTCCAAGGTTGATTATGGGGTGACGCTTCTTTTTGTTGATGTAACAGAATCTGTTAATGGGATGAAAATGAGGCAGGAATTTTTCTCTAACGTTTCTCATGAATTAAAAACGCCAATTACAGCAATCAAAGGCTATAGTGAGCTGCTGCAGACAGGAATGATCGATAATCAGGAAATTCGCAAAACTTCTTTGAACAAAATACTCAAAGAAGCTGATCATATGTCACAGTTGATCGATGATATTCTGATGATTTCAAGATTAGAAAATAAAGATATTGAAGTTGTTAATCATCCTCTGACATTAAAACCTATTATTGATGAAATTGCGGAATCATTAAAAGTACAGATGGATCAGAAACAGATTCAGTATAGTGCTGATATCGATAATACAACTTTTTATGCGAATCATCAGTTTATTTATCATCTTATGAACAACCTTATGACCAATGCAGTGAAATATAATAAGGTTCATGGGATGATTAAGGTAGTATCCTATTGCAATAAAAGTGATCTGATCATTGAAGTCAGTGATACTGGAAAAGGAATTTCACTGGTCGATCAGGGCAGGGTCTTTGAGCGTTTTTATCGCTGTGATCATGGACGAGATAAGGAGACTGGTGGAACCGGTTTAGGTTTATCTATTGTTAAACATATTGTGCAGTATTATCAGGGATATATTGATTTGAAAAGTGAACTTGGTGTGGGCACCACATTTAGAATTATATTACCCATTGCGGATAGTTAAACTATCCGCTTTTTTTCAGCATAAAAAAAGACCCGTCATTGGGTCTATTTAAGCAATCCCATTTCGATCATTTTCAGACCGATATCTACGGAATTATAGGCAGCACCTTTCATCAGCTGATCACCAGTGATCCATAGGCTTAAAGCATTATTTTTTGTCAAATCTTTTCTGACACGACCAACGTGTGTCAGTTCATCACCGATAAAGCTGACCGGCATTGGGTAGATCTGATTTGCCAAATCATCATATAAGTCAATACCAGTACTGTTAGCCAGTAAATCAAAAACTTTTTCTATATCAATAGGTTTCTTTGTTTCGATATAAATAGATTCACTGTGTCCTCTTAATACAGGAACACGTACGCATGTTGCGTTTACTTCAATATCTTTGTTAAAGATTTTTTTGGTTTCATTGACCATTTTCATTTCTTCTTTGCTATAACCGTTTGATAAATCAAATTTATCAACCTGTGGGATACAGTTGAAAGCGATAGGGAAATGTTTTTTGTCAGAAGCGCAAGGCAATGTTTTAGCTACAGGTTCTTTGCCATCTAACACTTCCTGACTTTGGCGATATAACTCTTCCATACCGGCAACACCAGCTCCTGAAACGGCCTGATATGTTGAAACAACAATTCTTTCGATATCAAATTCATCATTAATTCTTGTTAAGGCACTGCACATCATGATCGTTGTACAGTTAGGACAGGAAATAATTCCATGATGATCTTTTAAAGCATAGCCATTAACTTCTGGGACAACTAATGGAACATCAGGATCCATACGGAAGTGTGAGGTATTATCAATATTGACACAGCCAGCTTTGACAGCGTATGGCATGAATTTTTCTGAAATGCTGCCACCAGCAGACCAAAAGGCAACTTCAACGTCTTCAAAACTGTTTTCAGTTAATTCTTCAACGATAAATTTGTGTCCTTCATATTCTAATTCTTTTCCAGCGCTTCTAGCAGAAGCCAGCAGTTTGATGCTTTCGTATGGAAAGTTGAATTGAAATACGCATCGTAACATTTCACGGCCAACAGCTCCAGTTGCACCAACAATCGCAATTTTAAATTTTTTCATTTTTTCTCCCCCTCTAATCTCTTACTTTAAAAATAACAGCCTGATCATTATTGATTTTTGTTTTCAAATCTTCTAATTCAATTTCTTCTGTGATGTAAATATGATCATCTTTTTCTGAATAATAGATTTCATATGGAATATCAACCGGACGATGCACTCTGACATAATATCTTGACAGTGTGATTGGATAGACATGTGGACAGTCTTCATAATCATGTGACCATCTTTCTACCTGAATTGTTTTCATGATATCAGCGACGACCGCCGAAGCAGTAACATAACGACCAGCTCCGCGACCGTAATAAATAATATTGTTAACATAATCGTTATCGATTTCGACAACGTTGTAAGAATCCATAACATTGGCGATCAGATGTTTCAGATTGACCAGTGTCGCACAAACATCGATACCTAAACCATCTTTGACCGGCTTTGCCTGAGCAATCATCTTGAAACGGTAACCCAGTTTTTTAGCATAATCCATATCTGGTTTTGAGACATTGCGAATTCCTGAAGCTTGGATCTGATCAAAGTCAACATATTTCTTATATCCATTCTGCGCCAGGATACAGATTTTATGAGCGGCATCGATACCATCAAGATCCAGTGATGGATTGGCTTCGACATAGCCCAAACCATCAGCAATGCTTAAGGCTTCTTCAAAATCCAGATTTTCATTTTCCATCAAGGTTAAGATGAAATTTGTGGTTCCGTTTAAAATACCAACAATTTCCTTGGTATTATTCGCAATCAGACTTTCCTTCTGACTGACTAAAACCGGAATTCCACCACCAACAGATGCTTCATAGAAAATATGGACATCATTTTCTTTGGCAGTTTTAAAAATTTCTTTGCCATGATGAGCAATCAATGCCTTGTTGGCAGTAACAACATGTTTTTTGTTTTTTAAAGCATTCAGTATGATTGTTTTTGCAATCGTTGTTCCTCCAATCAGTTCAACAACGACATCAATTTCTTTGTCATTGATGACATCCTGATAATTATCTGTATAAATAATGCCTTCAGGCAGATCAACTCTTTCCAGGCCACAACCATATTTTACAGTGATTTCCTGGTTGATTTCTTTTTCCAGGCGTGTTTTTTCATTCGTTAAAATTTCAACAACGCCATATCCTACAGTACCAAGACCAATTACCCCTATTTTCATGATATGTCCTCCTTAATAAAAAATAGACCATACGGTCTAAAAAGTTTAACCACCGTACATATTCATCTAACTTTATTTATCATACAGTCATATGAATGATCATGGTTAAACCTCGCTTTCCCTAATTTTGTTTATAATATCATGATTAAATAAACGAGTCAATTTATTATCATAAATTTCATAGAGAATAATGTATACAATATTGACTTCACTTTTAATATTCAATATAATTAACTCAATTATGGAGGATTTATCATGAAAAAAACATATATAAGTACAAGAAATCTTCAAAAAGAAATCAATTTTTATCAGGCCATTGTTCAAGGTATCGGTGATGATGGTGGACTGCTTGTTCCACAGTTTGATTTACCGGTCCTGGATCTTAATAAATTAGCGAAAATGAACTATGTTGATCTGGCAACTGAAGTCATTTCCGTTTTTGTACCAGAAGAAGGAAAAGAACTGATTCATGAAGCCTGTCAGCATGCCTATGGCGAAGGACTGTTCCCTGAGGACGTTGTTCCAGTGAAAAAAGCAGGTGATGTTTTTATCGCTGAACTGTTCCATGGTCAGACAGCTGCCTTTAAAGATATGGCACTGTCACTGTTACCTTATCTGATGACCCTGTCTTTAAAACAGTTAAATGAAGACCGTCTGGTGATGATTCTGGCAGCAACAAGTGGTGATACGGGAAAAGCAGCCCTGGAAGGTTTTAAGGATGTTGAAGGAACCTGTATCAAGGTTTTCTACCCACTGGATGGAGTCAGTGCTATTCAGCAGCAGCAGATGGTATCTCAGGAAGGAAAAAATGTTAAAGTTATTGGAATCAAAGGAAACTTTGATGATGCGCAAAGTGCAGTGAAGGTTGCTTTTGGTGATCAGCAGTTAAAAGAAGTCAGTGATCAGCATCACGTTTTCCTTTCTTCAGCCAACTCTATTAATGTTGGACGTCTGATTCCTCAGATCGTATATTATTTCCACAGTTATTTTGAACTGGTGAGAAAACAGGAAATTCATATGGGAGATCAGATCAATTTCTGTGTACCTAGTGGAAACTTTGGAAACTGTCTGGCTGGATGGTTTGCGAAAAATATGGGACTGCCTGTGAATAAATTTATTGCGGCATCAAACAAAAATAATATTTTAACGGATTTCTTTACGACTGGTCAATATGACGCCAACAGAGAATTCTACAAGACCAATGCACCAGCTATGGATATTCTGGTTTCAAGCAATCTGGAAAGACTGGTTTGGTATATGTGTGGAAAAGATGGCAATAAAGTCAGAACATATATGGAAGAGCTGAAAAGCAACGGTATTTATAAAGTTGATGATGAAACCTTTGCGAAAATTAAAGCACAGTTTGCAGCTGGCTATCTGACAGAACAGCAGGTAATGCAGACAATTAAAGAATGCTATGAAAAGACCGGTTATGTTCTAGATACGCATACCGCCTGTGGCTATGGGGTTTTAAAACAGTATCAGGAAGCAACCAAAGATATGACCAGAACAGTTGTTCTGTCAACGGCTTCACCATATAAATTCCCTGAATCAGTATATAAGGCATTATTCAACGAAGATCTTGATGTTTATGATGCTATTGAAAAACTGCATGAAAAAACGGGTGTAGCTATAGCTAAACCTTTAGTGGGTATCAAAGATAAAGAAGTTTTACATAAAACACATATTGATAAAACTGAAATCATAGATTTTATTAAATCAGAAATTGAAGCGATCTAGGAGGCTTACATGAAAGTAAAAATCAAAGTGCCTGCAACCAGTGCCAATTTAGGGCCAGGTTTTGACGTTGCAGGATTAGCTTTAACTTTATACAATACATTTACTTTTGAATTAAATGATGGTGGTCTGCATATTTCTGGCTGTCCAACACAGTTCTGTAATGAAGATAATCTGACTTATCAGGCTTTTAAAGAGGCAGCCAAATACTGTGGTCTGGAATATCAGGGTGTCAATATTGACTGTGTCAGTCAAGTTCCCTATACCAGAGGATTAGGCAGCAGTTCAACATGTATCGTTGCTGGAATCGTTGGTGCTTTTGCTTTTAAAGATAAAGCTGAAGACAGACAGGAAATTCTGGAGCTGGCAACGAAGATGGAAGGACATCCAGATAACGTGGCACCAGCCATCTTTGGAGGACTGACAGTTTCAGTCATGGAAAAAAATAATGTTTTGACATTAAATATACCTGTCAAACATGAATATCGTTTTGTAACGCTGATTCCGCCTTTTACACTGTCAACGGAACAGTCACGTAAGGTTCTGCCACAGACGCTCGACCGTCAGGATGCAGTCAAAAATGTATCGCATCTGGCTTTGGTCGTTGCCTCATTGATCAATGGCTATGATGAAGGACTGAAACTAGGATTTAAGGACAAACTTCACCAGCCTTATCGTGGCGGACTGATCAAAGGCTATGATGAAATCATGGATGTTTTAGAACAGGATAAAGATGTTTTAGGATGTTATTTATCAGGAGCTGGTCCAACTTTGATGGCAGTCATCAAAGAAGAGGACAAGATGGGTGTTGTCAGAATCAAAGAGGAACTGGGAGCACTGTTAAATGACTGGGATGTTGTGAAACTGGAATTGGATCAACGTGGATATACCTGTGATTATGAATAAAATGTGGAAATGACCACATTTTATTTTTTGTTTTTAGGATGATATTCTTCTTTTGTTTCACAAAGATAATCGATACTTTTATCAAAAAGTATCGACAGTTTTTTCCATATTTCAATAGGAACAGTACGTTCACCGTTTTCGTAGTAACTGTATGCTCTTGCTGAAACGTAGAGATATTCAGCGATGTCTTTTTGTTTTAAATTATTTGCTTCCCTTAAATTGATCAGATTGTAATAGGGTGTTTTCTTTTTTGCCATGATAGCCTCCCATTTTGATACAAAATTTCTTACCTTGTAACATTTTAACGTATATAACTATTATAATTTTATTTTTTCGACTTGTACTGAAACGGAACAAGTTGTGCTATATGATTATACATTTATGAGGAATACTGATATAATACAAAAAAAGGAGAGATCAATATGGAATGTATTACAAATATAGATAAAAGCGATTATATTGAAGAATGCAAAAAAATTGTTGCCAATGAAATTCATGAAGACATGTCTGACGAACTGTTAACAGTTGTGACTTCAGAAATCATGGATACATGTCTGACTATTGGTGGTGATTTTGCTGAAGAAAATATTATTAATATTACAAAACAGTATGTTGCCAGTGGGGCCCTAAATCGAATCAAATGGGCTCATGGAGGATTGAAATAATGCAGTATTATTGTGAAATTCCAACGCCAAAAGGTGTTATGCGTGGTTTTTTTCATAAGCCCAGTCAGGATAAGCATCCTGTCTGTCTGATTTTTCATGGGTTTACCGGACAGAAAACAGGGACCAAGTTCTGTTATGTGCAGCTGGCCAGAATGCTGGAAGCCAAAGGCGTTGCGACTTTCCGCTTTGATTTTCTAGGAAGTGGAGAAAGTGATGGGAACTTTGTTGATATGACTTTTCAGGATGAACTTTCCTGTGCCAGAGTGATTCTGGAAGAAACACTGAAGATGGAAAATTGTACAGAAATCTATGTCTTAGGACATTCGATGGGAGGAGCTGTTGCCAGTGAACTGGCCAAGCTTTATCCGCAGCAGATTAAAAAGATGGTGCTTTGGGCACCGGCATTTAATTTGCCTGATGCCCTGTTGTATTTGACAGGACAGGTCGAAAGAGCAAAAACGTATGATCACAGTGGCTATGAAATCGGTGATGAGTTTGTTGAAGATATTTTAAACAGAAATTTTTATGAGCATCTTGACACATATCAAAATGAGCTGCTGATCATTCATGGTACAGCAGATACAACGGTTCCTTATGATATTTCACAAAGATATCTGCAGGGTTTCCATCAGGGAATAAAGTTTGTTGCGATTGAAAACGGAAATCATAATTTTGATAAATTAACAGATATCAAAAAGGTCTTAAAACTCAGTCTTGATTTTCTGTCAAAGGAATAAAAATATTATGTTTTCATCTTATTATTTTATTGACATTAAGAAATGAATTTCATATAATTAAAAAGGTTTCATAGGCAAAACCTTTATAAGTCCCCGGTAAGGAAATACAAAGGAGAGTATAAAATGAGACAAACAACTATGGCTAAACCTGCCACAATTGAAAGAAAATGGTATGTAGTAGATGCAGCTGGACAAACTTTAGGGCGTTTGGCTTCAGAAGTCGCTACAGTGTTAAGAGGAAAAAACAAACCTACTTACACACCACATGTTGATACTGGTGATTATGTAATTATTATCAATGCTGACAAAGTTGTCATGACTGGTAAAAAATTAGACAACGTTAAATATTACCATCACTCAGGATGGTTAGGTGGTCTTAAAGTGAAGACAGCTAAACAGTTCTTAGAACAGAATCCTACAGGATTTGTTGAAGCAGCAGTAAAAGGTATGTTACCACATAATACATTAGGTAGAAAACAAGGTATGAAATTATTTGTTTATGCAGGAGACAAACATCCTCATGCAGCACAAAATCCAGTAGAAATGAAAGTGAAAGGGTAAGGTGAAAGATAATGGCAAACGTACAATATAGAGGAACTGGTAGAAGAAAATCTTCTGTAGCACGTGTTATCTTAACACCAGGTACAGGAAACTTCGTTATCAATGGAAAAGAAGCTAGAGAATATTTAGCATCTGATGTTTTAATGATGATCGTTAATCAACCATTAGAATTAACTAATACAAAAGACAAATTTGATATTAAAGTTAATGTTTATGGTGGAGGTTACTCAGGACAGGCTGGTGCCGTTCGTCATGGTGTAGCTAGAGCTTTATTACAGGCTGGAGATGATTACAGACCAACATTAAAAGCAGCTGGATTATTAACTCGTGATGCACGTGTTAAAGAACGTAAGAAATACGGTCTTAAAAAAGCACGTCGTGCTCCACAATTCTCAAAACGTTAGTAATAATTGTTGTGAGAAAATTAGAGAAGTATTTAGACTTTGTAAGAAGTTTAGATGCTTCTTTTTTTCTTTTTAAAATAAGGGTATAATAAGAATAATTAATATTGAAAGGAGTAGTTGATTGTGGAAAATAATTTGTTAAACAATGAAGCATTAGTAAATGAAATTGCTAGTATTATCACAAATGCTAGAAATAATGTCGCAAAACAAGTAAATAATGAACTTTTAAATGCTTATTGGAATATTGGTCGTGTTATTGTTGAAGATGAATTGAAGAATAATCGTGGTGAATATGGGAAAAAACAATTACTTGCTATTTCAAAAAATCTTACTAATAAATTTGGAAAAGGTTTTTCACAATCTAATTTATATAACATGAAAATGTTCTATACGAAATATCCAATTTTCCAGTCAGTGACTGGAAAATTGAGCTGGACTCATTATTGCGAATTATTATATATATCTGATGATGACAAACGTAGTTTCTATGAAAAAGAAGCAATTAATGCAAATTGGTCAGTAAGAGAGTTAAAAAGACAAATTAGCTCTTCATTATTCGAAAGGTTGTTATTATCAAATGGGGAGACTAATAAAAAGAAGGTTCTTGAATTAGCGTTAAAAGGAAATGAAATTGCCAAACCAGAAGATATAGTAAAAGATCCTTATGTTTTTGAATTTCTAGGTCTGCCAGAAAATAAACCAATGATGGAATCTGATTTGGAAGAAGCTCTTGTTAGACAAATTGAAAAGTTTCTTTTGGAACTTGGAAAAGGATTTATGTTTGTAGGAACTCAGCAAAGAGTAACGTTCGGGAATACTCATTATTATGTTGATATGGTTTTCTATAATAAGATTTTAAAATCTTATGTATTGATAGAATTAAAAACTATTAAATTAATGCCTGAAGCAGTTGGGCAACTTAATATGTACTTGAATTATTATACAGCAGAAATTAATGATGAAAATGATAATCCACCAATTGGATTGATTTTATGCACTGATAAAGGCAATGTTGATATGCAGTATGCATTAGGAGGCTTGAGTAATAATATTTTTGCTTCAAAATATGTAACATATATGCCTGATAAGGAACAATTAATTGCTCAGGTTGAAGCTGTATTATCATCTAAT
>CASETM010000012.1 GCA_949290865.1 uncultured Bacillota bacterium | reverse complement strand
GTAAATTTTTCAGGACCATTTGCTATACCAATAACACAAAACATTAAAAGTATAAAACATAATACTATACCTTCCATTAGTAACATTAGAATTAACATTAAAATCAACTCGCTTTCAAATTCCAATTTATCAATAAAATTATATCATATCTCCTCATAGTTATTAAGGTCATATCCATACCACAGAAAATCTTTCTGTTTCAATTGAAAATTAATTTCAACCAACAATCTATTGAGAATATTATGATATATCTTATACGGCATGAAAAGTATGAGGGTTATTCCTATTGTTAAAATTCCAAAACTTAATCCCAACATAGATAATGCAAAATTACCCTGTGTCATAAATGAAAGTGATATCACACTTAAAAATGTACCAAAAAAATCATTGGTATCATGATCATAAGATCAGTTGCATCATATTTATTAAAATAATATTTTCCATTTTTATAATCTCTGGGACAGTAAAACGTCATTTATCTTTCTTTCCTTTCTTTTTATTTTTAACATTCTGCATATTGGTTTTGTAGGCATCACTATTAAATGAACTCTTATAATTTTTCATTGAACTGTATTTGTATCCTTTTTGTAACAGAGCTTCTTTTAATTCATCTTTGCTCATCTTATCTGCATCTTCAATACCATAATATCTGGCTGCATTTAAATACATATCATAATCATCATCTTTTTGATAATCTGGGTTTATATAGTCTTTTCTTTGCTTCTTATCATCGGACTGATATAAATCAGATTCTGAAGAAGGTGTTTTTTTATTCTCATTCTGTTTAAAGCTGTTCTTATTATTAGGAGGTTGACTATACTGGTATTTTTGGCCATCTTGATGTCCTTCTTTAGAAGAACTTCTTTCTTCATCATTAAAAGCATGATCATTCTTTTTATTTTGACCTGCTACTGAATCATCAAATTTATCCTTCATACTTTTTGCAAAATCCTTGCCAGCCCTCTTCATACCTTCGACACCACCACCGCCTTTAAGATATGACTCCTTCATGTTCCCTGCCTTATCTATTGTAGATCTGGCTGCACCAGCTGTCATTATTCCTCTCTTAAGTGCTCCTTTTCCAGTCATGGACAGCATAGAACCCATCATCATGGTTCCACGCATTGCCTCCATCATGCTTTGTCCAGAACTTCCAAAGAACTGGCTAATGACATTAGGTATTTCCTGAACTGCTAATAATCCACCGATAAACAGAGCAATCTTGGAAAATATTCCTACCCAGTCATTTCCCAGAGCACTCTGAATAGATGAATTACTGCACAGTATCAGTACAAAATAAGTAAAATAAATCTGACAGAAATTAGCTATCAGATCTCCACCTATGCTTCTTATCCATGTTCCAAAGCTGTTATCTTCAGGATCTATGATCGAAGCTACCATATATGGAGCCAAAAGATATTTCATCGAACAGATGATAGATCTCATTGCTATCTGGATAGCTGTCAATGCAAAAATATATAAAGCTACGATTGATAAAAGTATCTCCAGAATAATGGAAGACCATGTAGGAAAATATTTATATGTCTTGCTTCCCAGACCTATAATTCCAGCAATGCTGTTCATCATATCAAGTGCATTTTCAGAAGACATGCTTTCTTCATCCAGTGTTGTCAGATTATTAAAAAATTCATCAACATAATCAGATCTGTCATAGGTTGCATTGATGTCGAACTCTTCATCTATCTTTATTTCTTCTCCTATATCATCTTCACGATTCGACAGATTGACCCTGCCCGATTGAATCAGGACATCAGACATATCGATTTCATCAGCACTCTGATAATCTGGAAAAAAATCTGAAGGTATCCAGTAATTCACATGTTCTATTGCTTCACTTGAAATATTGCAGATAATTTTATAACCTAAAGGCAGTCCTGAAATAAGCGTTGCAGCAATTGACAAACTGATCAGCACTTTAGAAAGATTAATCCTTTCACGATAGTCACTGTCTATAAAAAACTTTATATAGATCTTGACCAGTTTAAAAACTATAAACAGAAGCATACAAATGCTCATTACAGTAAAGAATTTTGTTGTTACTGTACTTCCGCCAATATTCAATGTTCCATATTTTATTATTGTTGAAATCATGAAGCGGTAAGATCAGATCTTTCTTTTCTGTTCTTACTCTTCTGTTTTTTATTTCTATTCTGTTATCAGGATTAAGTTTTATTTTTTCTTCGACATACTGAATTGCATATTCAAGGTTTTTAAATCGTGAATTCTTCTCAACTCCAAGCGACATACAAAAAGCAACCGGATCCCCAAAAGC
>CASETM010000011.1 GCA_949290865.1 uncultured Bacillota bacterium | reverse complement strand
GTTGTAGCTGGAGCTGCAGGCAGTGGTAAAACATGGATTTCAAACGCACTAGGTGTACATGCCTGCCGTTCTAGAAAGCGTGTCAAATATATTCGCCTGCCTGATCTTCTTATGGATCTGGAAACTGCAAGGATACAGGGTACATATCGCAAGATGATAAAGCAGTTAGGTAAGCTAGATCTGCTCATTCTTGATGAATTTCTGTTGACATCAGTTAATGAAACAGAAGTTAACAATATACTGGAAATCATGGAATTAAGATGCAACAAAAAATCGACGATACTCTGCAGTCAATGGACACCAGAAGGATGGTATCAGAAGCTCGGAGGTGGACCTGTTGCGGATGCAATATTAGATCGTATCATAAACAGTTCTTATAGAATACTGTTGGAAGGATCTTCAATGAGAGAAGAGTATTCAAAACTGAAATGAACAGGATGAAGTCAGTCTGTAAGGACTGGCTCTCTTTGCGACCAGAGTGGCTCCCAACAACGATTTGATGCTGGCTCTCATGCAGCGAACCGGATGGCTCTCCCTATCCGTCATATACAAAATGGAATGAAATATTAAAAGAAAAAAGGATTGAATACGAAAAAAATGATATATACAATTTCAAAATATGGATCATTAAATATTCGTCTAGTACTATAAATGAAAATATAATTAAATTAACAAATAAACAAAAAAATGGTTACGAAGCCATTACAGGAAATAACTTGGAAATAAAAATTTTAACAGCTAGTAAGATTGCTTTATTATATGAAAATAATATTAGAGATAAATGGTGTGATTTTAAATTAAAATATAAAAAAAGCTTAAACCCTTTTTCGGATAATATATCAAAAGTGTATTCAGGATATGTGTCTTTATTTGATGTATATACGACATTCAATCCAATAAAAGATAAAGTATTTGAAGGTAATGTTAGATATTTAAATCCTAATTCTAAAATAAATGAAGGAATTAGAGCAACTTTATCAACTGAAGAAAGACAATTTTTCCATTTATTGAATAATGGGGTAACTATATTTTGTAAGCAATGTAATGATAATACAACCAATGATTTCTTTGATATTAAGAATGGAAGTATAATTAATGGAGCGCAAACGGTGGGTACTATTATAAATTATTTAAATGGTTTAACCGTCGAAGAACAAAATACATATAAAGATCAGTTCTTATTTTTACGTATTGTTCAAGTAGATGAGTATAAAGAAATAATGGATAGAATGGTATATACGTTGAATACTCAAAATGAAATGAAAAGTTCATATTCCGTCTCTAACGAAGTCCCTCTTAAAATGTTACAGAAAAAATTCAATGAAGAAACCAAATACTTTCTTGAATTGAAAAACAATGAGTTTAATTTTTATAAAGAAAATAATCCGAATACCAAAAAGATGTTAAAAGATAAAATTGATATAGAAACCTTAGTACAGGTTGTGACAGCGTATTATGATATTGAAAAATTAGCAAATATTGCTAAGAATAATAAAGGAAGCTTATTTGAAAAAAATAATATAAAAACAATCATTGAAAAAATGAGTTTCGAAAACTCAAGAGATATCTATGAAAAGTATTTAAATTTAATGAACATTATAAAATCCTATAGATCTTACAGAAAAAACCCTGAAAATACAAATATACTAAATATTCTTTCTATACAAGAGAATGAAATTGAGGATTATAGATTTTTGAACACTGGCAATTTTTTGATATTATTTGGATTAGGAGTTTACGAAAATAAAAATGGACAAGCATCTATTGACATAATGATTAAATTAATTAAGTTAACTAAAGAAATATTTAAATCAGTAGAAAATTTTTCAGTAGCAACAAGATCCAGAACAAAATTTGATGAATTAAAAAATATTATCGAAGCAAGAAATGCAGAACTTAATTAATAAAGATTTTAATGATACTTGTGAAAAAGATATATAGGTCTAAAAATATAAAATATAGTTAAGAGTTACATAAAAATATTTTTAAATAACAATTATATATATTTAACAATATATTTCAATATACATATAAAAATTACTTTTTCTGAAATATTAAGATAAATTGAAGAAAATTACAAAGATACTTGAGACACAAAATTTAGTGATATAGATGAAAATATTGGTGCTTTAAATAATGGTGCTCTAAATAATCGAGTGCTTTAGTGAAATTCGCTCTAAATTATCATGGGGATATTGATACAAAATCAGTATTCCCTTTAAAATATCATGTGCTTTTGGAGGATGATCAGGATCATGTCTGGTTCTGATTTCCTCCTTTATTTTTTCATTTTTTTATAGGATCCTGGATTGGTTACACTAAATTGGACAGTTTTTAAGAGAACTGTTACAATAGAAAATCAAGAAAAGAGGTAACCAGAAATGGCAAGAGAAAGAAGAAACTATACTGATGAATTTAAACAGAAAATGGTCGAATTATACAACAACGGAAAACCAAGAGCTGAGCTGGTTCGTGAATATGAACTGACTCCCTCTGCTTTATCTTCGTGGATCAAAAAGTACAATAATATTGGTTTATTTCATATCGATGACAACCGCAGTGATAAAGAAAAAGAGCTGATCAGACTCCGCAAGGAAAATCAGCGACTGAAGATGGAAAATGATATTTTAAAGCAGGTTGCGCTGATCATGGGACGAAAATAAATGTTATCATCGCTAATGCGGATAAGTATCCTGTCAGCTGTTAGACATACCAAGATCGTCACTTTATTATCATCTAAAAAATGACGTTCAAAAGAAGAAACATGATGATTCAGACCTTATTGATCTAATAAAAGAAATATTCAAAAACAACCGAAACAACTACGATTCAAGAAAGATTAAAATAGAATTAGCTAAACTAGGCCATATTGTCAGTAAAAGAGGAATTAGACGTATTATGCAGGAAAATGGCCTAGTATCAAGCTATACAGTTAAACAGTATAAAGTACATTATTCAACATGTAATAATGATAATATAGAAAATAGACTCAATCGTAATTTTAATCAGGAATAAAGAATGAAAGTAGTAGTTAGTGATCTGACATATGTTAATGTAGGTGGTAAATGGAATTATATATGTCTTATGTTAGATTTGTATAACAGAGAGATTGTAGGATATGCAGCTAGTAAGAATAAAAATGCCAAGTTAGTAGAAAAAGCACTCTATTCAATAAAATATGATTTACGAAAAATTGATTTGTTTCATAGTCTGAATTATACCGAATTCGGTATAATTCAGATCGCGGAAATGAGTTCAAAACCAGGATCATTGAAGAAGAATTGGAAACATTTGGTATCAAAAGATTATTGAGTCATAAAGGCAGTTCCTGTGATAATGCAGTTGCAGAAGCAACATATAAAATCATCAAAACTGAATTTGCATTCAATAAAAGATTTGAAAACCTTAGACAACTAGAACGTAAACCGTTTGACTATGTCAACTGGTACGATAATGTGAGGATACACAGTTCACTAGATTATAAGACCCCAGTTGAATACAGACTGTTCTCATGGAAATTGTCCAAATAAGTGTTGACAATCCATGATATCTGGACAATATCTATGAAAAACGAACTATAGGCAAAAGAACAGACCGTTCATTGAGCTGTTGTTTTTTGTTACATTTTATTTGGATATCATTTCCCTAAAGTTTTAATCCCTAAATTATTTGATTAGCCAAAGCAAAGTATCTGGCCTTTTTTTGCCTGAGATTGACCTCAAAGGTGGAATTTCACAGCATCATAGTGTATAATAACTTTAACACATTCACCGCGGAAGGATTGACTTAGATGAAATTGATTTGCTTGGATATGCTTCTGATTGGTTGGAAAAATGGACAGCAATCCATACTTGATTTTATTAATAGTTTGAAAAAGTTGATCAGGTCGAGTTGGCGGTAGGCTTTATTTCTAATGCATCATTGATAGAACTGAATGATATGGTTGAACGATTCTATATTCAGAAAATCTGCTTGAAGATAGGAATGTACTTTATTGAAGGAATTTCTGAAAGTTTCTATCGTACATCGCTAGATATAAATGCTTTATGAAATCGTGAAGGTATTGGTGAAATACGGTTGACAAAGTCTTTTAAATATCACGGTAAGATGTATTGCTTCTATAAGCACGCTAGCATTTTTCAGCTATTATTGGCTCTGTTTGACGATAAAGAACCGCTATATCAAGTGAATCTCCGGCTTATTTAGGGAATTTTAAAGCATATTTCGTCTGCAAACGACTTTAGTGTACAGGCATTTTCTTATGTACTAAATATAACGTTCTCTTACAAACTGACTGTTCAGAGATATTTAATTGTACGCAGTAACAAAGATGTTTAAAAGGAACTGATGCATTGTTGTCCCCTGAATGATTGGTCTCTTGGTGTGGTATACAATGAACAGACTGTTTTGACTATGTATAAAGTTACTAGAAACAAAGGGTAGGATGGAAAAAATATGGATTCCTAATATTAATTTGCCTTCTGGAGTTGTGTACCATAATGTAACAGAAGAATAAAATATAGGATTATAGGGGAGAAAAAATGTTTGACACAGAGATTCTGGAAAGGGTATTTTGGGAACAGTTTTCCTGAGGAATAGACCATCTGCTTATTATAAGCGGATACGCTACACCTAATATGGTTTCATCGCTTTTAAAAGATATTAAAAAGAAAAGAGAAAAGAAAATATACATATCGATGATTGTTGGCATGTCTCCTTATAATGGATTAAGCGTATCAATTCATAAAGGCTTTTAATCTCTTATGAATTCGGTAACTCTGCTAGCGAAAGTAGGAGGTTTTTCGTGCGGTCATGTGTGTGAAAATGCTTCTGTGCATACAAAACAGTATATTTGGCTGAAAGAAACAACTTCAATGAGAGAATTTATTGGTTTTGCCAACTTTATACAGAGTGCATTTGGTCGTGAATGTAGAGAAGCTACGACTGAATGTTATTTGTAGGAAGCGCTTGCATATTATAACAAAATACAACAAGATACAATTTATTGTATCATGGCGAGATGAGAATCTGATTGTTCTCCCCGCAACTCATCCTATTCTTGATGAAGAAAATAATTTGATTGGGAGTATCACTAAACAAGCTATCTCGTCTGTTACTCTTTCGCTACTTTCACGCTCAGGTGATGTTGAAAAAAATCAGGACTTAACTAAGAGGTAGAGGGGGACGCAATTTATCAATGTGCAGTTGGGAGAATACTTCTGAAATAGACTTGATTTGTCCAATGGTGCTTTTGTAACAAAAGCACATTTGGGGATTTTGGAAGAACAGATATAACCGTTTATAAACTGGATGAGGAACAATATTATATAGATTTTGCTGTTTATGACATTCAATGAAAGTGTGGTGATAAAATGGCTGATAATCACACAAAAGAAATTCAATCATTAATGTGCCGCATATAAGAAGCAATAACAAAAAATCAGAAGAAATCGTTCAGAAATATCTGTTTTCATAAGGATTGAGATATAGAAAAAATGTTAAGGAGCTTTTGCAATTTTCGAATTTTGTACTGAAAAAAATGATGTTAGTGGGTGCTTTTAGTACAACCATGACTGTGGAAGATTTGTATAGCTTTCTTCAAATGTTGAATATCGGAGTAAAAAAAGCAACCGTAATATAGGGCGTGATGCTCAAAACATCACGTTGCTAACTGAACAAAGATGGCGATTTTTGATAATACGGGAATGTCAATTAAAGAACAGGTTACCGAGCAAAATCTGGAAATGCTTTATTATAAAATCATAGAAATATAAATTTGATTAAGGAGGTTGACTTAATGATAACATCTTATGAAATTACATTAAAACGTACACATTTAGAATGGGGATCCTATCGATATACGGATTCTCGTGGGATTGTATATGGCGAAGGATACATACCAATACCAGCAAACATCGCTTATTCTAATAATGTTTTTAATCAAAATGGAACAAATGGGAAAGATGTTTATGGAGAAAATCTTTTTTATTGTAGCTCAGCAGATGGTTTATATCAAGGAGTTATTCGTGCACAAGGAAATCAAGATAATCCTCGATATGCAAAACAGTTTTCCGGCGATAAAAACTTGAAAGCAATAGGTAATTGGTTTTGTCAGATAAAAGCCTCTGTTGGTGACAAGGTTAGGGTTACATGGACAAGCCCAACGGAAATCATAATTGAGAAACTATAATTCAAAAATGGAGGGGAGAACTTTAGGATAGAAGTTCACTCCTCTATTTTTATTCGTTAATATTAGGTTCGATAAAAGGATACTCAATTCCTGCAAAACTTTTTAGTATTGCCTCAAAAATAATTTGGGCACCACGGCATGGAACGGCCATTCCTATTTGTTTGCGGACGCTTTCTTTGCTTCCGATGAATTGGTAATTATCTGGAAAGGTTTGAAGCCTTGCTCGTTCCCGATTGGTCAGGGCTCTTGGTTCTGACCAATGATAAATATGTGTTCCACCGCCACCGCTTCCGGTTAAGGTGTACGCAGGTTTGGTTGGATCAAGTCTTTTGTATATTTGACTGATTTTAGCTCCTTTGATATGGAGCTGGAGATCTTTTGGGATGTCAGCTGTAAAGGCATTTTCGCCGGGTTTGATATAATTTAAGCGCTTTACAACTGTTGGTGAATGTTTGGTAGTTTCATTGTTAAAAGCATTCGCCGGAATAGGTGGAACTTCTATTGCAGTCTTGCATGTGTTGTCAATGCCTTTGTATGGTTCCGGTGAGGGAATACGATATTTTACATTGATGTCATTGCGGATGCCAACTATGATAATACGATGTCTAGCCTGCGGTACACCGTATTGTTCAAATTTATACAAATGTGGCGTTAATGTGTAACCAGCTTCGCTCATTTCGTGTAAAATTTTAGAAAATGCTTTTCCGTCATTAGCATTTCTGAGACCACCTACATTTTCAGCCAAAAACCACATTGGTTTATATAAATTCAAAATTTTCACACCATAAGAATAAAGCGGGCCATACACACCATCCATGCCCTTTTGCTCTCCTACAACACTATAGTCATTGCAGGGAAAACCAAATGCCAAAGCGTCTATATCTGGAAGCCCAATCAAATTGAACTTGCGGATATCAGCATGATAAACAGTTTCTGGGTGATTTGGGCAAATGTTGTGCCTGTATGTTTCGCAAGTATCTTCATCATAATCATTTGCCCATTGATGGACTATTCTAAAGTTGGGGTTTTCAATTTGAGCATTCATTGCTCCGCAAGCCAACCCGCCGGGACCGCAGAACAACTCACCTAATCTAAATATCATACGGAATCACCTCTGAGATTTCTTTGTAAGTATTTCAATTTGTTTTTGAATGAGGTCTCTTTCTTCGTCGGTCAATAAATCAACGCCAAAAAAGCACCTCTGATATTGTGTCAAGTCATTTTCATCGAGATAGCCACACAGCAAGTAAAAAGAAATTACATTTACTTTATATAATCTAGCCAGCTTTTTTAATGTAGCTGGAGATGGATTTTGAGTTTCACCATTTTCAATATGACTGAGAACTGAATCATGGATTCCTGTTTTTTTATAAACATCATTAAGACTGAAAGTTGAATCCTGACGAAGTTTTCTCAGCTGTTCTCCTAATCGTTTCATGACAAGCCTCCTTGACTTCTCTGATTATAGCACAAACGCTGCAAAAAAACAATGAAATTTTAAAAAGTGCTGCGATAATGCAGCGTTATTTTAATAGTAATTATTTAGCTTCATAACTACATTACTCTGCTGAAACAACTACTTAATACCACCGACAGGGAAAGAAATTTTGCGAAGAAAAAACAGACTGCTGAACAGAAAAAGGCAAAAAAATGTAAAGCAAGGCTGGGGATGTTTGCTAAAATGTATGAGTACTGATCTGCAGGATACATAACCAAGTATAACTTTAATATACTGTTTGAGAAGTACCAGAACGAGAAAAGGAGCTTAAAGCAAAAATAAGACAGCTTCATGAAACGATGGAAGCCATCGTATACACTGTAACGTATGCTGAAAAGTGGATTACTCTGCTGAGACAGGATGTCAGCTCTATGGAGCTGACATCAGAAATTTAAACATTCTAATTAAAAGATAACTGTTCACGAGGTTATCAGAGCGATGACGGAAGCAGTGAGTAGGAAGTAGGAATCTATTACTGCTTCATCAATAAAATCGACTGGCCTTTCTTTTTGTTTAACAATATCTTTAATTAAGGGAAAATGGTAATACATATCCTGATATATCATTACTGCCATCACTTGCCAGGTTGTTAAAAATTGATATGAATGAATTGTTTTTATTTCATGAACAGTTAACAGACCAGGAGATTGGTGAATTTGTTAATGAAGTTTCAGAAATGGCTTTAGAAAATTTTAATGAAGCTTTTGAAAAAGCTAAAAAGAAGATAAAGGAATATCCTCATTGTGATTTGCTGATTTATTTAGTATCTACTGTTTTAAATAGTGCTTTGCTTTTATCTGATGTTAATAAAGAAAGTAATGAAAAATATGATACAGCTATTATTGAATGGCTGGAACAGACATCTAATAGTCAGGATTTTAAAGTCAAAACATCAAGTATCGCTATGCTGGCAACGAAATATATACAAATGGAAAGATATGATGATGCTAAAAATCTATTAGATCAGATTCCAGATAATCTGATCGATACAACGATCATGAAGGTCAATATATTATCAAAACAGGAAGGAAAAGATGTAGCGGCATATTTTTTGGAAGGTAAATTAATAAATACCATCATTCATATTCAAAGCTATTTATATAAACTGATTGAACTGGAAGCAGCAACCGAAAATCAAGATAAAGCAGATGAAATTGCAGAAATAGCAGATCATATGGTTTTACTTTTTGGGTTATGGAATTATGGAAAAGTCGTACCTCACTTATTGATGGCTGTTTATCGTCAAGATGTAGAAAAGTCTATTAAAATGATCAAACAGATACTAAAAGAAGCTAAAAAGCCATGGTTAATGACAGAATCACCATTGTATTACAGGTTTGCTGATCAAGGAAAAATAAAATCTTTTGCTGATTCTGGTGACAGTTTTATTCGGGCTTTGATAAGTGAAATTGAAAATCAAAAGGAGTACGAATTTTTAAAGGGAAATAAAGAACTGAAAGCTCTTTTCAATTCCTATTCAAAATAACTGATAATCTGAAAGAAGATAAATATATATGGTTGTTATATTTTTTCTTATAAATAAAATCTGTTTAGAGAATAGAGATAGCAGATATGCTGATACATATATCTTTATTTAAGAGTGATTATTTCAAAAGAATAGAAATCTTCTTTGTTATAAGACAAAATCATTAGAAAAAAAATGGGTAAGAAAAAATGCTCATAGTTTGTTGAGCATTTTTTTGTGTTGTTTTATATTTATTGCAAATAACAAAGATCATCGATGATTTATTAATACATAGAAATGATATTGTTGAAGGAATAAAAAGTAAAAAATATTTTTTTTATGTGTTTGTACTTTTGGAAATGGAATCAAAAGCTAGAGAAATCTCATTTAAAAGTGTTTTGATTAACATGCTTTGATTGGGAGTCAAAGTTTCATCATTATTTATTCCAATTCCAATCACACCATAAATATGTTCATTTCTGCGGATAGCTAAATACAATGCGTTAGCATCAGATAAGGTGCTTGTTAAAGCGCCAGCATTTTTATTATTGGCATAGACCCATTTCGCAACAGTTTTTTCTTTTTCAGATAAATAGATGCTTTCTACTCCAGGTATTTTCTGTGGATTATAAATATTGGGATTTTGAATAAAATCTTCTTTTACCGGATAAAACAGAATCACCTTTTTCACCAGTTTATAAAACTGATAACATGTTTCATTCATAATTTCATCATATGTGCTGGTAAGCTGCAGTCTTTGACTGGCCTGCAGTAAAAAATCCATGCTATAGGCATGATTAGAAGCAAGATCTTTTTCTTTTTTCAGTTTGAGCTGCAAAAGATTAATAATAAATGATACAAACACCATAACAATGACCATCAGTAGATTTTCTTTTGAAGCAATAATCAGTGAATATTTAGGACTGATGAAAAAGAAATTGATAATACAGATACTAAGCAGTGAACTGATAACGGTATATATCGGGTAAACTGTTAACATACCAACAACACATGATGACAAAACATAGAACAAGACAATGCTTGTTATATCAAACTGCAGTTTGTAAGCAATGCAGGAAAGCAGCGTTGTTATGATCAAAGCACTGATGGAAATCAGTGTATCCCGTAAAGAAAAATGTATATATTTATTAAGATTTAGTGACTGTTTTTGATAACTGGAATTATTATCAGGAATAATATATATTTCCAGATTTGGAGATAGCTTTGTTAAGGTATCAACGATCGTCTGTTTTCTAAATAAAATATTTTTCTGATATGAACGTCCTAAAACCAGCTTGGAAATGCCTCCCGTTTTGGCATATTGACTGATCTGATAGGCGATATCATCACCATAGGTCGAAACAATGTTGGCACGAAGATGTTTGGCTAATGTTAAATTTGACTGCAGCTGACTGAAGGCTTTTGGTGACATGGTTTTGTGAGCACTGGTCTCTACGTACAGGGCCGTAAACTCACCATGGAAAGCTTGTGCCATTTTAGCTGCGGTTCGGATAACTTTCTGATTGGTAGGAGATGTTCCCAGACATACCAGAATATGTTCTTTCAGAAACGATTTGTTTTCATTATTGGCATATAAATTAATTCGGTCAGCGCATCTTCGTAAGGCAATTTCTCTAAGTGCTATCAGATTGTCTTTTACAAAAAAATGATTTAATGCTCTTTTGGCCTGAGCACGTTTATATATTTTCCCTGCTTTTAATCGCGATATCAGATCTTCAATTTCAATGTCAACCAGTTTTATATCATATGCTTCATCAAACACATGATCAGGAATTCTTTCATTCACTTTTACGCGCGTAATACTTTCCACGACATCATGCAAACTTTCCAGATGTTGAACATTAACGGTGGTATAGACATCGATCCCTGCCCGCAACAAATCTTCGATATCACTATATCTTTTTTTATGTATCGATGTTGGCGCATTGTTATGTGCAAGTTCATCTACCAGAATCAGTTGCGGATGTCTTTGTAATGCTGCTTCTAAATTAAATTCGTAAAATGTATGATTTTTATATTTTATTTCCTTTTTTTCTATCTGTTCTAATCCATACGTCAGATCCATGGTTTCCTTACGATCATGAGGCTCGATATAGCCAATAACAACATCAATGCCTTCTACCGATTTTTGTTGGGCAGTATTGAGCATGGCATACGTTTTTCCTACACCGGCACAATATCCAAAAAATATGGTTAATTTTCCTTTTTTTCCTGTTTCATCCATAACAGATCACCTGCTTTCATTAATTCTTTTGTGCTTTATTATTATTTTACTTATGAATATTTCATAATAAAGCAAATTTCAAAATTTTAATGCCATTTTAATTCTGATCAAAATTCTTTTAATCCAGTTTTAATTTTCGAAATGCTAAAATGCGATTGTCTTAAGAAAAGACATGGAATTAGGAGGCATTATATGAAAGATCTATTAATGATATTGATGATGGTATTTGGTTTTATATTAATGGGTTGGTTTGTTGATAAAATTGACAACGCCAACAAAAAGTAAAGGGAGGATCGTTTTATGTGGCTGTTGATTATTGTTATTTTAATTTTGACAATATATCTATTTTATGCATTGTTAAATCCTGAAAAATTTTAAACTGTTATTTAAATGAGGTGATTCTTATGGTAGAAACAAACGACACGAAATCAAAAAAAATGCATTCTCTATGTTCTTCGGTAAAAGAACTGATTCATATGGGAAATTATCAGTCTGCCTTCCAAATGGTGTATGAAGCAATGGCCCAGTTTCCAGACAATCCTGAACCACATAATTTACTAGGAATATTACAGGAAAAAAGTGGCCAACATGATCTGGCCATGAAGCATTTCCGCGTTGCCTGGGTACTTGATCCAAGCTATCAGCCAGCTAATCAGAACATCGCCAACTTTGGTGATTTTTATCCCCGTGAAAAGTATGCATATGATGAAGATGACTGTCCAAAAAAGAAGAAGTCTAAATATAAGATCATCTACGATGACAGGCATATCGGACATGTAGAAAAAATTAAATAGATTTGAAAAAATCGATGGAGGATATTTTATGTTACAGATAATATGTACACTTCTTATTTTTATGATAATCATATTTCCAATTGGAAAATACGTTTATCATGTTTCAACAATGAAAAAAACATTTGCTGATCCTGTATTTGATCGCTTTGATCATGTTTTATACAAAGTGCTGAAAATTGATACGACGAATATGGGATGGAAAAAATACGCTTTAACATTATTGCTGGTCAATGCTTTTTTCGTCTTTATAGGTTATATTATTTTGAGAATTCAATCTCTTGGTATTTTAAATCCTAATCATATTGGTAATATGGAGGAGTCATTATCTTTTAATACCATTATATCATTTATGACGAATACGAACTTACAGCATTATTCAGGAGAATCAGGATTATCCTATCTATCCTGTCTGTTCGTGATCATCATGATGATGTTTACCTCAGCAGCTACAGGATATGCGGCCTGTGTTGCAATGGTTAGAGGTATTTTAGGAAAGAAAATGGGTAACTTCTATGTTGATTTTATTCGTATCATTACACGTTTTTTATTACCTTTATCTATTTTGATTGGCTTATTACTGGTATGGCAGGGAGTACCACAAAATCTGCACTCCAATATCGTTGTATCAACGATAGAAGGTAAATTCCAGGACATTGCCTCTGGACCAATTGCAGCTCTTGAATCAATTAAACACTTAGGAACAAACGGTGGAGGTTTCTTAGGAGCGAATTCATCAACACCATTGGAAAATCCAACAATTATTTCAAATCTGATTGAATTGTTTTCGATGATGCTGCTGCCAGCAGCCTGCGTATTTACCTTTGGGCATATGGCATATGATAAATATCAAGAACGAAAACTATCAAATTCAAAGATCGTTGCAGTTCATGACAATAAAAAAATCAAAAAGAGAATTTGGATGGGAAAAGAAGGCAGAACGATATTTGTGGCCATGGCCGTTCTATTTGTTATTGGTTTAGGCATTTGCTATTACAGTGAGATGCAAGGCAATCATGCTGTGGAAATGGCCGGAATTACACAGAATACCGGAAACATGGAAGGAAAAGAAGTACGATTTGGGGTGGCTCAATCTTCTCTGTTTACAACAGTAACGACTTCTTTTACTACTGGTACTGTTAATAATATGCATGATACCTTGACGCCAATGGGTGGTTTTGTGCCATTGCTGCATATGATGTTGAATGTGGTTTTTGGTGGCGCTGGTGTCGGCTTAATGAATATGCTTATTTATGCTATTATTGCAGTATTTATTTCCGGTTTGATGATTGGTCGAACACCGGAATATCTAGGCAAAAAAATCGAAGGAAAGGAAATGCGCCTTGCTGCATTATGCATTATCATCCATCCTTTGCTGATCCTTGGTTTCAGTGCACTAGCCATTTCTATTCATGCTGGACTGGAAGGAATTACCAATCCTGGTTTTCATGGGTTGACGCAGGTACTTTATGAGTTTTCTTCATCAGCAGCAAACAACGGATCAGGGTTTGAAGGATTGGCGGATAATACTCTATTCTGGAATGTCAGCTGTGGTATCGTCATGTTCTTGGCAAGATATATCCCAATCATCATCCAGCTTGGTATTGCAGGCAGCCTGATGAATAAGATTGATATGAATGAATCCAGTGGTACTTTAAAGACCAATACGATGACATTTGCGGTTGTACTGGTTGTTGTCGTTTATATATTTGCAGCATTAACATTCTTGCCAGCGTTAGCGCTTGGACCTATATCTGAACTATTAACATTATAGAGGTGAGTTCTATGAGTAAAAAAGAAAAAACAAAATTTATTACAAATGATATTCTTGCATCTTCGATCAAGGGAGCATTTGTGAAATTGGATCCTAGATATATGATGAAAAATCCAGTTATGTTTGTTGTGGAAATTGGATTCGCGATCTGTACTTTATTGATCTTTTTCCCGCATCTGTTTAATGATGAAGGAAATCATTTAAGCTTGTACAATGCCATCGTTGCATTGATCCTGTTTATTACACTGCTATTTGCAAATTTTGCAGAATCTGTAGCTGAAGGCAGGGGAAAAGCGCAGGCGGAAACGCTAAAGAAAACAAAGAAAGATACTAAGGCCAGATTGATCTTGGAAGACGGAACTGAAAAAATAGTAGCAAGCAGTGAACTGCAAAAGGGAGACATCGTTCTTGTCAAAGCAGGGGAACTGATTCCTAACGATGGTGAAATCATTGAAGGAATTGCCAGTATCGATGAATCAGCGATTACTGGTGAATCTGCACCAGTCACCAAAGAAAGTGGTGGTGATTTTGCTTCAGTTACGGGAGGAACAACTGTTGTTTCCGATTGGATCAAGGTAGAAATCACATCAGAACCAGGACATTCATTTCTTGATAAAATGATTTCATTGGTCGAAGGTGCTTCCAGACAGAAAACACCGAATGAAATTGCACTAAATACTTTGCTTGTATCGTTGACGATCATCTTCTTGATCGTAATCGTAACATTATATCCGATGGCACTTTATTTAAATGTCAATATTTCTATTTCGACTCTTGTGGCTTTAACAGTGTGTCTGATTCCTACAACGATTGGCGCATTATTAAGTGCCATTGGAATTGCTGGAATGGATCGTGTAACCAGATTTAATGTGATTGCAATGTCTGGAAAAGCAGTTGAAGCCTGTGGTGATGTTGATACGATGATTTTAGATAAAACCGGAACGATTACTTTTGGTAACCGTCTGGCTAGTGATTTTGTTAATGTTGATCAAGTCAGACAGGAAGATTTGATACGCTATGCCTGTATTGCCTCATTGCAGGATGATACTCCTGAAGGAAAATCAACGGTTGATCTAGCAAAGAAAATGGGATGCAATCTTAAAGAAGATGAATTTGAAAAGGCGTCTTTTATCGAGTTTACGGCAGCAAGCAAGATGAGTGGGGTAGATCTTGAGGATGGAACCCAAATACGAAAAGGTGCCGGTGATGCCATTGTTAAATTTGTAAAAAATAACGGTGGCAGCATCCCCGCAGATTTATCAAATAAGATCGATCAGATTTCTAAATTAGGAGGAACACCGCTTGTTGTTTGTGTAAATAATAAAATCTATGGTGTCATCTATTTAAAAGATACCGTAAAACCAGGCTTAAGAGAAAGATTTGAAAGACTGCGTAAAATCGGTATCAGGACCATTATGTGTACAGGTGACAATCCTTTGACAGCAGCGACGATTGCCGCTGAAGCTGGAGTAGATGGATATATAGCTGAATGTAAACCAGAAGATAAAATTGATGCCATCAAAAAAGAACAGTCATTAGGAAAAATTGTAGCGATGACAGGGGATGGAACGAATGACGCTCCTGCACTTGCTCAGGCAGATGTTGGAATTGCTATGAATAGTGGAACTACCGCCGCTAAAGAAGCAGCGAATATGGTAGATTTAGATTCTGATCCAACAAAAATATTAGAAGTTGTCGAAATTGGTAAGCAATTACTGATTACTCGTGGATCGTTGACAACATTCTCTATAACAAATGATATTGCCAAATATTTTGCAATTATTCCAGCAATCTTTATCAATGCCATCCCGCAAATGAGCATGTTAAACATCATGGGATTAAATTCACCATCAAGTGCGATTTTGTCAGCCTTGATATTTAATGCCATTATCATTCCATGCTTAATACCTCTGGCTATGAAAGGGGTTAAATATAAACCGATGAGCGCATCAAAAATGTTAGGCAGAAACATGATGATCTATGGCTTAGGTGGCGTTATCTGTCCATTTGCAGGAATAAAATTAATTGATATGATCATTACACCATTACTTACATTATTGGGACTTTAGGAGGTCAAATTATGAAAAAGTA
Source organism: uncultured Bacillota bacterium (assembly GCA_949290865.1). Lineage (GTDB taxonomy): Bacteria > Bacillota_I > Bacilli_A > Erysipelotrichales > Coprobacillaceae > Faecalibacillus. The sequence goes on along the minus strand of CASETM010000011.1, from coordinate 6,134 downwards.
TTTGAAACCAATAAAAACAGCATTTTTCGTTGCAATCACTATGTTTCTTATCTGTGGTTTTGCTTATCCACTGGTATTAACTGGAATCTCACAAATTGTTTTTCCAGATCAGGCCAATGGCAGCATAGTAGAAATGGATGGAAAAGCCGTTGGATCATCACTGGTGGGACAGGATTTTACAGATCAGCGCCTTTTTCATTGTCGTCCTTCTGCTTATAACTATAATACTTATACTCAGGAAGAAAAAGAAAACGACACATACAGTGGAGTATCTTCAGGAAGCAATAACTATGCAGTTAGTAACCCTGAATTAGAAAAAAGATTGAATGAAGAAATTGAACAGTTCTTAAAAGAAAATCCAACGATTTCTAAAGATGAAATTCCTTCTGATATCATTACCGCTTCTGGTTCTGGATTAGATCCGCATATTTCTGTAGAAGCAGCGAATGTGCAAATAGACAGAATCGTAAAAAATACACAATTATCCAGGGAAAAAGTAGAAACACTGATAGAACAGAATACACAAGGAAAGCTATTTGGAATTTTTGGTGAAGAAACGGTCAATGTCTTAGAACTGAATCTGTCTCTCGTTAAAGAAATGAATAAATAAAGCCATGAAAAAATCGATTAATCAATCGATTTTTTGGCTGTTCAAATAGATATAACTTCAATAGGATATTGGCAAGTGCTATAATATAAAAAAATTTAAGCGAAAGGATGATAGTATGAATAGCGATGTTAAAATTTTAATCATAGAAGATGAAGGTGCTATTAGAAATCTGATTGCAACCGCATTACAGACCAGTGGATATATGTATGAGGTCGCATCAAATGGAACTTCTGCTTTATTACTGTTATCAACACATCAGTATGACATGGTCCTTGTTGATTTAGGACTGCCAGATATTGATGGGGTAGAAATAATAAAAAAATTCAGATCTTTTTCAACTACACCTGTTATTGTGATCAGTGCGCGCAGTAACGATGAAGATAAAATCAATGCTTTAGATGAAGGGGCGGATGATTATTTAACAAAACCATTTAATGTAGAAGAACTTTTAGCAAGAGTGAGATCGACATTAAGAAGAACACATTATTTGGACAATAAGTCTAATGAAGAGGAACATATTTTTACCAATGGATTATTAAAAATTGATTATGTTTCTCAGTCTGTATTTGTTGCTGGAGAAGAGATCCATCTTATGCCGATTGAGTACAGCCTGCTTTGCCTGTTAGCCAAAAATGTGGGGAAAGTGTTAACGCATCAATATATTTTAGATAAAGTCTGGGTCAATTCGATCGAATCGGATTTATCTTCTTTAAGAGTGTATCTAACATCATTAAGAAAAAAGATAGAGAAAAAAAGTCATGAAAAATATATACAAACACATATTGGTGTAGGTTATAAAATGGTCCGCGTTGTTTCAGCTGAGGAGAAGCAGAAAAATGAATGATACAATATTGGTTTGTTTGTCGCCTTCTCCTTTAAATGTACATGTCATTCAAAGTGCATATCAGTTACTTCATCAAAATGATAAATTGGTCGCAATCTATGTATCCAATCAAAAACAGAAATTAAAAGCTAATGAACAGCGACAATTAGATAAAAATATTGAACTGGCAAGCAGCTTAAATGCTGATATCGAGATTATTTATGCTGAGGATATCGCTAACCAAATTATACGATATGCCAAATTTTATAAGATAAGAAGAATCGTTGTTGGTAAAAGTATTGATGAAAAAAAATGGCAATTCAGTCGCACTTTAAGTCAACAAATATTAGAACAGGCTGATGATATTGAGATACTGGTTATTCCAACGAAGGTAAAAACAAAGATACCAAAAATTATTACTCAAGAAACAATTAATCCTCGCGATTTCTTTACCAGCATAATTATTTTGATGTTGTGTACTATGATTGGCTATTTCTTTTTTGTTATGAGATTTCATGATTCAAATATTATCATGATTTATATTTTAGGTATCCTTTTAATTGCTTTATTAACTTCAAGTAGAGTCTATAGTATTTTATCTACCATAGTGAGTGTACTATTGTTTAATTTTTGTTTTACTTTTCCAACAATGAGTTTGTCGGTTTATGATTCATCGTATGTGATGACTTTTTTCATAATGATCGTTGTTGCTTTTATGACAAGTACATTAACAAGTCGTATTAAGCAAAATGCATATATATCATCTAATATGGCAGTAGTTTCAAAAATTCTATTAGAAATCAATCAAACTCTTCAAAAGTATTCTTCGGAACATGAAATAGTTAATAGTGGCTGTAAAATACTGTCTGATTTGTTAAAGAGAAATATTATCTATTATACAGTTGAAAATAACGTGCTAAAGAATTCTTTATTTATCTCTAGTGATAATCAAGCTACTGTTCAAGAGTATTTGAATCCAAGTGAAAAGGACATTGCCGAGTGGGTAGCAATTCATAATAAACATGCAGGTGCAACCACCAGATATCTTTCAGAAGCAAAGTGTATTTATTATGCCATACGCAAGGGTGAAAATGTACATGGGGTCATTGGTATCGACCTTCAAAATAAAAGATTGAATTCTTTAGAAAATAGAATTCTTTTGGCAGTTTTAGGCGAGATAGCCTTATCATTAGAAAACATAAAAAATATGCGGAAAAAAAATGAAGCTATTTATACGATGAAAAAAGAACAGTTTAGATCAGATCTTTTACGTTCTATATCACATGATTTAAGGACGCCATTAACATCAATTTATGGTAATTCGGATATTTTGTTGAATGGTGAAGATCAGCTAAGTGACGAAAAAAGAAAAAGTTTATATGCAGATATTTATGAAGATTCTTTGTGGCTTATCAATTTAGTTGAAAACCTCTTATCTATTACGAAAATTGAAGATGGAAAGATGAAATTGAAAATTGAACCACAAATGATCGAAGATATAGTTAATGAAGCCTTAGCACATGTAAATCGGGAAAAGAAAAAATATCAGATTAAAGTCGATATTCAAGATGATTATTTGATGGCAGATATGGATGCACGATTAATTATTCAGGTAATCATCAATTTAGTTGACAATGCAATAAAATATACGCCAGTTGGCTCGATAATAGATATTGTCTCTTATCAAAGAGAAGACATGATTGTTATTGAAGTTCGTGATAACGGAGAAGGTATTCCAGATAAAGAAAAAAACAAGATTTTTGAAAAATTCTATACATTAAATAATAAATTGGTTGACAGCAAGAAAAGTATTGGATTAGGATTGGCATTATGTAAATCAATAATACAAGCACATCAGGGAACAATAACTGTAACGGATAATAAACCAAAAGGAACGATTTTTACATTTACATTACCTGCTACGAAGATTGTTTTAGAAAATAAAGATTACAAAATAGAATAAAAATCTATTAACAGTGATAAAAGTCATTTCTTTTTTGATTATTTTAAGTCTGATGGAAATGATATTTCTTCAATTGACAATATATTGAATGCGTAGCAAAAAAATTTGTAATTGGGATTACAAATAGAAGTAAAGTGACTATGGTCTATGTATAATCATCACCTTACTAAATATCTCTATTTTTAAAATTGATAAATGACAAAGGGCTAATACATATCCTGGTTTGTTGTTTCCAAATTGGAAATTGACTTTTAAATCATGAATGAATTTTAAAAATGAGGAAATTAGAAAATGATATGTCAGTTGTTTTACAGATTTGCTGATCAAGGAAAAATAAAATCTTTTGCTGATACTGGTGATAGTTTTATTAGGGCTATGATAAGTGAAATTGAAAATCAAAAGGAGTATGAATTTTTAAAGGGAAATAAAGAACTGGAAGCTCTTTTAGATTATTATTCAAAATAACAGATATTTACTTTTTATTCGTTTAAGATCATATCGATACATGTTTTTAAATATGAACAGCTCTTATATTCTAAGAGCTGTTTTTATATTTCAATTATAAGTAATCAATGATATGATTTTGCATTTTTAGTAATAAAGATACTATGTATATCACATACTGTATTAAATATTGACAAAAAAAGGTTACAGTGTCATCATTTATGTGATGTCAGGGGGAGGAATATGTATGTTATTTTGTCAATTAAGAGATGATTTAAAAATATGAAAGAGAAGAATTATGGCTTTGAATTAATCCGTAATATTTCCTTTATTATGGTTATTTTCATTCATATTGCCAATTATTTTTGTCGTGCTTTTGGGCAAATATCTACACATGAATATTTATTTGCTTTAACGATCAATACTGTATCACGAGTAAGTGTACCATGTTTCTTTATGATTACTGGAGCTTTATTGTTAGGACGTCAGGAATCTGTCAGCAAATGTTTAAAACGTGCTAAACATTTTGCTATTGTTTTAATTGCATGGAGCGTGATTTATTATATATTTAATACTTATTATACAAAACAGCCTTGGCAGTGGACACTGTTTTTAGATGATCCGGCAGAAGATCATCTATGGTATCTTTATGTTTTGATACCTATTCATATCGTTCTTCCTTTTTTACAGGCGATGTGTCGAGGAATGGATGAAAAACTGGAACATGCCTTTGCTTGTATTGGGACGATTTGGGTATTTGCTTTACATCTTTTAACTTATATATCAGTAGATTTTTATTTTGATCTACCTATTTTTGATGGCAGAAGTTATATCTATTATTTATACATGGGTTACTATGTCATGAAATATCATCACAAGATTTTTAATAATATAAAAGTTTTAGCTACTGTATTTTTAACATCTACGATAGGTAATATCATTGTTATCTATTTATACAGCAGTTTGATCAATGATCATTATGAAAGAACTTTAGAATATGGTAATCCATTAGTGATCGTGAGTTCGTTATCTTTCTTTGCATTGATCATTACATTAAATGAACGTTATTTAAAATGGTCAGATAAAAGTAAAAAGCTGATGGATATAGCAGCTTCTTATTCTTTTGATGTCTATTTAGTTCATATCATCTTTTTAGATATATATAAGATGAATGTGACACCTGATCAATATTCGGTATATTTATCTATACCACTCTTATTTATTGTTATTTTAGTGGCCTCATCGTTCATTGTTCATTTAATACGTCTATTACCACTTAGAAAAATATTCATATAAAAAGCAATTGTTTAAATTGCTTTTCAGGCTGTTGACAATGTAGAAAGACAACAGCTTGAAACAAGTTAATATGAATTAATGTGTGTTTAGCTTTGGATGTTTCTCGTGTCTAATTGACAGGGAATATATTAGGTATGTCCTGCAGATATTAATACTCCCAAAAAGCCAACTTTTTATTACACATAAAAGTAGCCAGTATAGTCGACTAATTAATTCTTTGTAGGTAATATATAGATATTATTGATATATTCTTTTGAGTTTGTTATATATTTGTTTTTTTAAATTAATTTTCTATTATTGAACTGTTTAGCAATGATAGTTTGTGACAATTCAGTTAGGAACAGCTTGACGTATTTTTTGGCTCTAATATAATCATTACACTAGTTTTAAATGAAAAACTGTATTTTTTTTTAATTTTTAATTTTAGTAGTTATATTGTAAGCGTAAAATGAAAAAGCCCTATTATCAATCAACGACATTGATTATAATTAGAGCTGTAATAAATTGACAATTTATATATGTATGATTTACAGGACACGACTAAAAGATCGTATCTCTACGATTTTTTAGTCAGATATGTATTATCAGGCAATTCTTTTGACCATGGCATATAATTATCAAGGGCTTCTTCATCATTGATATCTATTTCTGTCAATGATGACAAAAGATAGTTAAAATATTCATAGGGATTGAGATTGTTTAGCTTTGCAGTTTCTATAAGTGAATATAAGGCAGCGCTTGTCTGTGCTCCCTGAACCGTATTGGTAAACAGCCAGTTGCGTCTGCCTACACAGAATGGGCGTATCGCATTTTCTGCTCGATTGTTTGATATCTCTATTCTCCCATCTTCAAGGTAGACTCTTAGTTTTTCTTCCTGGTTGATGCTGTATTTTAGTGCTTCACTTAACTTTGTTTTATCCACTGCAACTTTTGCACATTCCCTGACATCTTCAAAGAAATCATCAACCAGTGGTTTTGACTGAACCTGTCGAATTTGC
>CASETM010000010.1 GCA_949290865.1 uncultured Bacillota bacterium | reverse complement strand
TCGTATATATTATATACTTTGATGAATGTAGTATCAATACTGCACTTTTTCAGCTTGAACAATATAAAAAACCAGAAGCTAATATCATACAGATACTATCTTCTGATAAAATGTCATCATCTTAACTTAATGACATTGGCCGCACAGCTTCTTAATTTTTACTAACACACTGATGAATAATATCAAGGACCTGATTAAGATCCTGATAATCGATCTGTCCAGGAGCACTTTGCTTTCCGGCGCTGGCAAATGTTATGGCACTGCCAAACTGTTCTCCTGTCATTCTTGTCAATAATCCCAGTTCAGACATCGACATCGTAACAATCGCTTTATCTGGATATTCTTCATTGGCACGAACAGTAAATTCCAAAAGATTGATGACATCCTGCAGATCTTCTGGCATCACCGCAATCTTCAAAATATCAGCATCAAATGAATCCATAACCTTGAACTTCTGCATCAATGATTCAATTTCTGGAGTTCGCTGAAAATGATGACTAGACATAAGAACACATTTTCCAGCCTCATGAATCATGCCATTAAGTTCAATGATCATATTTGTTCCTGCCGCTAATTCGACATCATAAATATCAAAGGCATCTGCTTCAATCGCTTTACGATATAAAGACAGATACTGTTTACTGTCAAGTGTGACCTGACCACCTTCATCAGCGGAACGGTATGTGAGAATCACTGGTTTGCTGATAGACAGCTCTTTAATGGCTTTAAACAGCTGGAAACAGTGTTCATCATCATTTATCTGTTTGTAATAATCTATTCTTAATTCGATCAGATCAATATCCAGCTGATCAAATTCGGCTAATCTGGTAAGGATATCTTTGTCATTATCTTCAACAACAGGGGCACAGACCTTTGGTTTGCCACATCCTATCGTCAGTTCTTTTACTTTAATGCTCATATAACCACCCTCTCCATATTTTTACAACAGTATTATAATAACATATTTTTATCATGTTGTATAATTTTAAACTTAAATATGTGAAATTTTAAGAATATTTTACATAAAAAAACCAATTTCATAAAGGAAACTGGTCTTTTTTTTACTGTTTTTGATTTTTTATGACTTTTTGCCTCGAAAACTCTTCTCTTTCTTTTTCTTCCAGTGATTCACTAATAAACTTGATCGTTTCTTCGAAACGAGGAATACTGATATTCTTTAAAGCATTCGCTCTTTTTTGAGTTTTACGAATAGCATTTGCTAAACGATACACCGCATTTTCTACTTCTGCCAGAACAACTGTCAGTTCTTTGACTCTATAGAAGCACTGGAAAGTATAATCAACTTTAGAGTTAGACATATCCATATTATAACTACATACCATTGTAGGTTTATGATAAGTAATCTTTGGTATTTCTACTCCCATAACACTTCGATAAGCAATTGATATTCCCTGATCGATTGGTGTTTCATTAACCAGATCAGCAATGACTCCACGAGAAACATTGGCTTCCTGCAAAGCATCATATGCTGTCTGATAGGCATCGGTGATCTGATCACGAATCAGCTTGACATCATCCAGCAGCGACATCATTTCTTTGATCAGTACATTTCTTTTTTTATCAAGCAGATCATATCCTAAAATAGCTAATGAAAGCTGTTTCTTGGTTGCCATAAGATTTCCTTTGGTTGGCACGACTTTAATAGCCATTGTTATTCACCTGCTTTTTGTAATTCTTTGATAATTTTCTTTTCTTTGACATGGAAACGCATTATTGCTTTTTCATGATCATAATATTTATCTAATAACTGATTATCTAAACGGTCCAAAGCACTTCTAGGCAACAATGAAACAAGATCCCATCCTAAATCCAGTGTTTCTTCAATTGAACGGTTTGTATCAAAGCCCTGATTCAGGAAATACTGTTCAAACAGTTTTCCAAATGTCAGATACTGTTTATCCTGAGGAGAAAGTTCATCTTCACCAATAACTGAAGTTAATGATTTGACATCCTGAACATGAGCATAGCAGGCAAACAGCTGATTGGCAATATCCTGATGATCAGCTCTGGTATAGCCTTCCCCAATACCGTCTTTCATCAAACGGGATAGTGATGGCAAAATACCAACTGGTGGATAGATTCCTGCTGCATTCAGTTCTGGATCCAAAGTAATCTGACCTTCTGTGATATATCCTGTCAAGTCAGGAACAGGATGGGTGATATCATTATTTGGCATGGTCAGAATTGGAATCTGTGTGACTGATCCTTTCGCACCTTTAATAATTCCAGCTCTTTCATATAAAGAAGCCAGATCTGAATAAAGATATCCAGGATAACCCTTACGTCCAGGGATTTCTCCCTTACTTGAAGAGAATTCACGCAATGCTTCACAGTATGATGTAATATCAGTATAAATAACCAGCACATGCATATCCTGTTTAAATGCCAGATATTCCGCTGCTGTCAAAGCACATCGTGGTGTTAAAGTACGTTCGATGATTGGATCGTTTGACAAGTTTAAAAACATAACGACCCTTTCCATAACGCCTGCTTCTTTAAAGCTGCGTTTAAAGTAGTTGGCAACGTCGTTTGTTACCCCCATTGCCGCAAAGACAACAGCGAATCCTTTTCCAGATTCATCAGCAACCTTTGCCTGTTTAACGATCTGGACTGCCAGACGGTCATGAGGCAGACCTGATCCTGAGAAGATTGGCAGCTTCTGACCACGAATCAGTGTTGCCAGACAGTCAATAGAAGAAATTCCAGTATTGATATAGTTACGTGGATAAACACGACTTACTGGATTCAATGGCAAACCATTGATATCCATCATATCTTCAGCATAGATTTCACCTAATCCATCGATTGGTTTCCCAGCACCATTAAAGATCCTTCCCAGGATTTCTTTTGAAACTGGTAATTCCATTGGTCTTCCCAGCAGTCTTGTTTTTGTATTTTCCAGAGATAGATTGTTTGTTCCTTCAAAAACTTGAACAACAACTTTTTCCCCTTCAATCTGGACAACACGTCCTGAACGTGTTGATCCATCTTTCATTTGTATTTCGACCATTTCATCGTAAGAAGCCCCTTTAACGTGGTCTAAAACGACTAATGATCCATTGATTTCATCTAATCCTACATATTGTAGTGCCATAATCATT
>CASETM010000009.1 GCA_949290865.1 uncultured Bacillota bacterium | reverse complement strand
TCGTATATATTATATACTTTGATGAATGTAGTATCAATACTGCACTTTTTCAGCTTGAACAATATAAAAAACCAGAAGCTAATATCATACAGATACTATCTTCTGGTAAAATGTCATCATCTTAACTTAATGACATTGGCCGTAGCGCTTTTCTTATCTTCTTAATCCTAATCTCTTAACTAATGCAGAATATCTTTCGATATCTTTATTTCTTAAATATTTTAATAAATCTCTTCTTCTACCAATTTTCTTTAACAAACCTCTGTTTGAATGTTTATCTTTTGGATGTTGTTTAAAATGTTCATTTAATTTGTTGATATCAGCAGTTAATACAGCAATTTGTACTTCTGGAGAACCTGTATCTCCTTCTTTTGTTGCATATTCGTGCATGATAGCTTGTTTTTCTTCTTTTGTTAACATTAATTTTATCCTCCTATGTTAATATCTTAGCGAACTCCAAGCTATACGTTGAGTCATCGTATATCCTAGATGTTGCCGCGATTCTTATTATATAGAAACATAAAATAAATGTCAATCTCTTTTATTTAAAACTCCTGTATCGATCATATCTTTGATGACCAGCAGTAGAAATGGCGAGATCATCATCCCCACAATACCGCATATTTTCATCATGATGATCATCGTAATAAACATATAAAGTGCTGGTATTTTCATCTGTTTAGACAAAAGATGCGGTTCCAGGATATTCTTTAGAATGATCACGATAAGATATACAAACAATAACTCTACAGCCAATGCAATACGATTAAGCAAAGCACAGATGATGATCCAGGGAATCATGATCATATCTATCCCCAGAATCGGAAAAAAATCAAACAGTGCAATCAAAAAAGCAATCACAAAACAATTTTCCAAACCGATACACCAGAATCCTATGCTTAAGCATAAAAAAGTTACGATAAACAGAATTACATATGTTTTCAAAATAATAGATAATGTCTTTTTTACAGACTGAACTAGCTGAAATAACCTGTTAAAGCGCTCCTGCTGTATAAATAGAAAAGTCTGCTCATTCAAGATAAACAGTACAGTTAATATATAATAAAAAAACAAATAGCTGATAATAGCTGTCAGATTGACAACTGCTGACAGTGCAAACTGGAATGTTCGAGAAAAAAGTTCATTGAACAAACTATTAAGAGCACGATAAATCTGTTCAGAAATCGAAATAAGATAACGATTATTAAACAGCTGCTGATAAATTTCACTAAGATAATCTGGTAAAAAACTGAAGACCCGCAAAAACATCAACACTGTCAGTCCTGCCAAAAAAACAATCAAAAAATATAGAACAAAGACAAATACAAAAGTCAGAATGCCTTTAAAAAACTGATTGTTGATATGCAGCAATACCCATGTTTTCTTAACAGCTGGCTTTAATATTGCTGATGTCAGATAACTGATGATGATCAGCAGGCAGTATCTGTATAAAAATAGAAAACAAACCAGAATCACAAAAAAAATAACACTGTAATAAAGTCCATTAATGAGAAATCTTTTCTTTTCCTCCATATTTTATTATACAAAAAAAGAAGATGATTATTCATCATCTTCCAGTTCTTTTAACATTTCATCACCGGTAATATATTTTAAGATTTCAATAGCTGCTTCTTTAGGACCATTATGTTCGTTCCCTTTAATTCCTAAACGTGTACGCAACTGTCCAATCTGAACTCCCTGATCAAACATACGCTGGAAATAATCCTGAAGCAATTCTTCACACTGTTCCTGTCTTTGAACTGGCCCAAATGGATTCGCAAAGAAACTTCCTACCAGACCATATTCTGTTGTTGTTCCTTTAGCCATTCTGTTTCCTGCTCTAAAGACTTTTAGAGCATCATCAATATTATCGAAGAAACTGAGTGGTTCTCCTTCTTCATAATTGTTTGCATAAAGGAACAGATCAACATCATGTTTAGCAACGACATCTTTATAATCGGTAATAGGTATAACAATACGGGCATTGACTTTATCTGGATTCATAAATACAGATCTGTCCAGTTCTTTAAAGCTGTATCCTGCATCTAGGTCATCCAAACGGACAAAAGCACCTATTTCTGTACCAGAACTTTTTACTTTTCCATTTTCATCTAATGATAATAATCCCATATCATCGTAGACTGTAACCAATTCTTTGATATAGGCAGCTCCATATACTTTAATCTGTTCGATAGTTTCTGATTTCCCTGCACCACTGTCACCCATAACAATGATATTTTTTACATCATCGTTATGTAACGTCACTTTAACCATTGCCCCGTGAATTGGCAATTGTTTTTTATTGATTTTTCTAACATTATGCAATGTCAGCATCATCTTTTTCATATATCCAAAATAATCAAACTGATCATTTGCTGATAATAAAGCAACCATGATATCATTTTCCTCATCCTGATAGAAATACTGATGTTCTTTACCATCTTCATAACCGTATACATAAATCATATCTGGTTTTCTGTTTCGATATTCCTCTTCTGTTGCCAGTTGGAACAGGTTACATAGAGTCACACCTTGAGCCATATAGGCAACATTGAAATAAACAAAGCATAACAGATCTCCAACTTTCGCTGGATAACAGAACCATTGTTCTGGATCAAATTTCAAATCCTCAATTGGATTTCTTTTTGTTTCTGGGAAAATTCCATCTCTTTTATTACGTTTTGAATAAGTAATGAAAGGTGGATGAATGATCACAGTTTCAATAAATGGGATATTGTCCAAACAGCGATATTCATAAGGCAGATATGATCTCATATTTGAAACACGCAATCCGGCATTGACACCGGCAGTAATCTGTCGTATGACATTTTGACTATGACCAACACATTTTGATTCAATCGAACGATATACAGATAAAACCAAAGCTTCAAATTTTGACTGAGCATCGGCAAACTGAACATTCTGGTATCCTTTACTTGACTGTTCATTATAAACCACACTGTATCTTTGCAAACGTCTCCAGAATAAATAAATGTCTTCGATTACTTTGATAAATCCATCAATATCTCTAAAATAAGGCGCATATTTTGGATAAATAGAACTTAACTCTTCACTGTCCATAACCAGTAACAGTCTAAATACCGTTCTTAAATCATTAACGATATCAATACTTTCCTTCTGTACACTGCTCAAATAAACATAAGTCGTCGTTTGAGTTCTTTTAATAGAGTGTATATACCCCTTTAATACTCGTGAAAAAGATTCACTTTCAATCAATTCACAGCGAGACTGGCAATACTCTTCCGAAAAATTCAAAATAGCATTACCTCTAACAATTTTAAATTTGTAAGCCATAATAATCATCCTTTCTGTACAATAGTTTTATCCCCCTAACTATTGTTGTAAGTATATTACCACAAAACAGGCGATAAACAAAATATTTTTTAAAAAGTTCCATTAAAAAAATGGAACTTTAAAAAATACTTTCCCTATAACATCATCTTCAAAATCAAAAACACCGATTTTTCTGGAATCTAGAGAATTATTACGATTATCTCCCATAACAAAAATTTTTCCTTCTGGTATGTCAATAGACAGATTTTCTGTAAACATTGCTTCCTTAATATAATCTTCCTCTAAAACCTGATTATTAACATAAACAGTATTATCTTTGATTTCAATGTGATCTCCGCCAACACCAATCACTCTTTTGATAATATATGTTTCATCTGCACCATTATGATAATCAACAATAACTATATCATTTCTTTCTGGTTCTCCCATTTTATAAAAAATCTTATCAACAAGAACAATATTACCTTCAAAATAAGTATTTTCCATACTTGTCCCGTATACTTTAGAAATCTGCACAAACTGCAGTATAATAAAAGTCACAATGACCGTAATGAGGATAACTTTGATATTTTCTAGAAATAATGCTTTTTTACTAACCTGTTCATCCATTTTTATCACCCGAATGAATTATATCACTAAAATCTATTCATTCAAATGATTTCTTAATTTTGTGATGATCTTCTTTTCCAGCCGCGAAACCTGAACCTGAGATATGTTAAGTCTTTTGGCTACCTTTTCCTGATTGAAATCCAGTTTATATCGTAAATACAAAATCAATTTTTCTTTTTCATCTAACTTTTCTATTTCCAGTTTTAAAGCGATTTTTTCAAACCACATGTCATGATGGTGATCTTCGATCCTTTCTTCCATGGATATCGTTGAACCATCTTTTTCATAAATTGGTTCTGACAGTGAAGTAGGATAATAAGATGAGTCAATGGCTTCAATGATATCCTGTTTATCCACATTAAGATGATCAGCAATTTCCTGAATTGTTGGTTCCTTTCCATACTCACAAATAAGTTCTTCTTTGACCCTGTTGATCTTGATATTCAGTTCTTTTAATGAACGGCTGACCTTGATTGTCCCATCATCTCTAAAATACCGTTTGATTTCTCCCATGATGATTGGGACAGCATAAGTTGAAAACTGCACACCATAATTGACATCAAAATTGTTAATTGCTTTCATCAGACCAATACAACCTATCTGAAACAAATCTTCTTTATCGTAATAATTATTCTTAAAACGATGAACGATGGACCAGATCAGTCCAATATTGTTTTTGACCATGATTTCTTTAGCTCTGTCATCCCCGTTCTGAGCTAAAAGAATATATTTAGTCATTTCTTCTTTTTTCATCATGAAATTCTTTAACCATAACCAGTTGTGTTCCAAAACCTACATATGAACAGATTTCCATATGATCACATAAAGCCTCTATGATGCTTAATCCCATACCAGCATGTTCAAGTTCTTTTTTTGAGGTGAACATTGGCTGCCTGGCTTCTTCGATATTCTCGATCCCGTTTCCTTCATCTTCAACTTTGATCATCAAAGTCTGATCATGAACTGTAACTTTGATCATGACTGTCTGACTGGCATCACAGTTATAGCCATGAATGATTGCATTGGAAACCGCTTCTCCAACAATCGTCTTCACTTCCACAATTTCATCGATAGTCGGATTTAATGAAGCAATAAAAGATGCCACACATGTACGAGCAAATGGCTCATTTTCTAAGGATGCACTAAATGACAGGATCATCTCATTTTTCATACTTTGACCTCCTTAATATAATCAATGATTTCAAATAATCCACTTAATTCAAAAACCTTATAAGCTGTCTTTGACAAATGACAAACAGATAAATTGCGTTCTTCCTTCACCAGCTGCTGATATCTTCCAAGTACCAGTCCGATCCCGGCACTGTCAATAAAAGATGTCTGCTGAAAATCAAACAGTACATCATTATCATTCAAAGCAAGAATCATATTTAGTTTATTTCGATAGCTGACAACATTATGGCTGTCTATTTCTCCAAAAAAATAAACAACTGTCATGTCATTTTTTATTTCATATTCCATTTTATTGTTCATTCTTTCATCTCCTCGCCGTTATCTTAACGAAATCCAGCAATAAAGCCTAGAGCTTCGACAAAAGTAGAAAAAAGAGTCTATATCATATCTCTATAGACTCTTAGGATTTTTTGTATAAAAGACATTTTCTTTATGGTTTTTTGACTATAAAGAGCATATCGTCCTATTTCAACATCATTTCTGATGATGACAAATTCTCCAACAGAAGTATTTTCATCGATCGGTAACGTCAGATCATGATAACTGATCTTTGTTTCAATTTCTTCCTGATCCCCTTTATATTCAAGATAATGAATATCTTCTTTGGAAATGATCTTAATCTCCTGATCAATCATATCTTTGATAATCTGACTGTCAATCACATCATCTTTTTTAAATAATGTTTTTTTATGGTAATTTGAAAAACCAAAGTTCAGCATTTCTGTCATTTCTGAATTTCGGGTTTTAGGATCACTTTCATCCATCAAAACACCAATCAGGCGCAAATCTTCTTTTAGACACGTTGTAACCAGGCAATATCCTGCTTCTTTAGTATATCCTGTTTTCAGACCATCAACACCATCATACTGTTTCAATAATTTATTCGTATTGACAAGCCAGAATTTCTTATCACTGTCTTCACGGATATAACTGTCATACAATGATGTCACTGAAAACAGTTTCTTGCCACCAATTTCAATCAGATATTTTCCCATCATTGCCAGATCCAAAGCACATGTATAATGTTCACTGTCGTGCAGCCCTGTACAGTTGACAAAATGCGTATTTGTCAGCTTAAGTTCCTTGGCTTTTTCATTCATCATTTCAACAAAATGATCATGCGATCCACCAATAGCCTCAGCAATGACAACCGTTGCATCATTTGCCGAAGCAATTGCTATACATTTGAACAGCTCAAACGCTGTCATTTTTTCATTTTCCTCCAGATAAACCTGACTTCCTCCCATGCTGGCCGCATAAGCCGAGCAGGATAAAACATCATCCCACTTTAAGCTTCCTTCATTGACAGCTTCAAACATCAAGATCAGTGTCATGATCTTGGTTGTCGAGGCTGGATACAGCTTTTTTGTTTCATTCTTGCTGTAAAGAATCTGCCCGCTGTCACTGTCAATCAAAATAGCACTTTGGGCATTTTTGGCCATTGTTAATGCTTCTACATGATACATCTGAAAAACAATCATCATTAATGCAGCCATTATACAAAATATCTTTTTCATCATCTTATCGCCTCAATTATTTATATGAAAATCAATAATTATTATGTCAAAACAACCCGACAAAACACTAATATAAAAAAAGAATATCACTTATCCTCTATAAATAGCGTTCTTGATCAAAATCACATTTTCAACATACTTTAATTCCCTCTAACAAATTACCGCTAAAACTTTTTATAATATGATCAACTATCAATTTTGTATGATCTATTTGCTCATATTTATAGCTTGATATCCATAGAAAGAGAGTTTGTATTCATTTGATTCCTTGAATTAAACATGTGATTCATCCAAAACTGAATTTTCATATTTCCAATAAAAAATCCCATGATAATTTATCATGAGATAAAAATATAAAAAACTAATATGTTTTTCCTTCTACTGTCTGTATATCATGACTGTTCAAAGCAATTGCCCGTAAGGCAGCTTCTATACCTTTGACAATGTCTTCAATTGATAAACTAGGTGCTGAAGGAAAGCGATGCACAATCTGACTCGTAATAAAAGGCACATGCATAAAACCACCTCTTACGCCTGGATATTTCTTTTCTAAAGTATACAATACACCATACATCAAATGATTGCAGACAAATGTTCCTGCTGTATTAGAAACACTTGCTGGTACACCAGCATGACGAATTGCCTTAACCATGGCTTTGACAGGTAAAGTAGAAAAATAAGCAGCCGCACCATCTTCAAAAACAGGAATATCTATAGGCTGTTGTCCTTCATTATCAGGAATTCGAGCGTCATTAATATTGATAGCAACTCGCTCCAGCGTTAAATCGTATCTTCCCCCAGCCTGACCAATACATAAAACTGCATCTGGTTTTTCTCTTTCCAAAACCTCTGCAACTTTCGCTATCGATTTATAAAAAACCGTCGGTACTTTCAATTTAACTATTTCTATATCATCAATTTGATTTTGTACCATCTTAACTGCTTCCCATGCCGGATTGATAGTTTCTCCACCAAACGGATCAAAACCAGTTAATAATATTTTCATCAGCTTTCCCTCCTTCGAAAACATCATTCCATACAACATGATATTATTCATAAACAATATGCTGATTGATAAAACATTTTCCAAAAATTGAATTGTATTTTTCAATCATCATGAATAGTCATTTCCTGTGAAAACAAAGCAATACACATTAATCAAACAGAATAACAAACTGTTTTTGCACTTCATAAAATATGTCCATAATCGCTCTTTTTTCTGCTGTAGAATTTGATATATAAAAAAGAATAGAATAATCTATTCTTTTAAAACTAAATTCCAAACAATGCCCAGACATATTGTCCAAAGAAACATACCAATGAGCTGATAACGATAAACAGTATGGCATATGGCATAACTCTTTTTAACAGTTCACCATCTCGGCCTGCTTCATTAACAGCAACCAGACCAATGGCAATACTTTGTGGTGCCATCATTTTTCCAGTTGCCACACCTAAGCTGTTGGCTGCAACCATCCAGTACTGATTTGCGCCAATACTTGCTGCTGTCGACATCTGTACCGAACCAAACAAAGCACTTGAACTTGTTCCTGAACCTGTAACAAATGTTCCTAAAGCTCCCAGCACTGGAGCAAAGAATGGATAAACAGGGCCAAAAACAGAGAACAGCTCGGCAACCGCTCCGATCATACCTGAATACTGCATCACACGTGCAGTTCCCAAAATAAAGAGCATCGTTAAAATAGTAAAAGCCATCTGCTTCAATGTTGCAATAAAGACCGCTACCATTTCCATAACTTTTGCCTTTTGAATGAAGCCACCAACGATCGCACATAAAATAATTAAAACACCTGGTGTATTGATCCATGCAAAACTTGTCATCCCAGCATTTTCATAAGTAGAAATCTTTACAGATGTTGTAAATGATGACAATGCATCATGAATTGGTGGGACAATGTTGCTTGTTAATAACAGTACAATAAAGATCAGAATAAATGGTGATAAAGCTCTTAAAGTGGCATCCACTTTCAGTGGACTTCCTTTTTTCACTTTCAAACGATATTGTTCAGGAATATTATCTGGATTTGTCAGTTTTATGCTCGCAAAAATTGTACAAATCAAAGATACGACTGAGCCTGCAACAACTGCTAGTTCTGCACCTACAAAATAAGCAACCAGCATTTCTGGAATCAGGAATGAGAAACCAGAAATCAGAATAATTGGAACAATTCCTTTAATTGCCTTAACACCTTTTCCCAGAATCATCACCATGATAAATGGTGTAATTATGATCAGGACACTTAATATACAGACAGTTGCAAAACTGATCAGCGTATTTTCCAGTCCTAAATTTGTCGCCAGTGTAATCGTTGGAATACCAATCGATCCAAAAGGTGTTGGTGTCGCATTGGCAATCAGACAAACCAGACAGGCAGTAATTGGATCAAAATCCAAGACCCATAACATACTGGCTGGAATAGCAACCGCTGTTCCAAAACCTGCCATACCTTCCATGAATCCTCCAAAACACCATCCAATCAGAATAACAAGAACCCTTTTATCTTCACTTACACTGGTTAACAGTTTTTTGATCATGTCAATTGAACCAGTACGTAAAGACAGGTTATATGTAAATACCGCCGCAATAATAACAATGACAATTGGCCAGAAAGCAAAGGCAAAACCTTCAATGATCGATGTCATGGTATCGACGGCCGAAAAACCAAAAATTGTCAGTGCTTCGACTGCCGCAATGACCAACGCACCCAAAGCTGCTCTATATCCTGGCCATTTCAGCACACATAAAGCTATAATCAGCCATATAATAGGCAATAATCCTAAAATAAAATTAACAATGAGCATCTCATCTCTCCCCCTTCTACAAGGATAATTATAGTGAATTTTTTCTTAAAATACACCTTTTTTATTAATTTTCAATAATATTTCTAAATCTTTTATAAAAACTGTGATAAAATAGATTTAACAATGGAGGTAAATAATAAATGAAAGAAATTAATTATGTGGTAAACAATTCATTAGGAATTCATGCTAGACCTGCAGCGCTGTTAGCACAATGCTGTGTTAACTTCAAAAGTGCTGTTACCATCTCAAAAGATGATAAACAAGCTGCCGGTGACAACGTATTGCAGATTTTAGCATTAGGGGCAAAAAAAGGTGATACATTAAAGCTTGTCATCGATGGAGAAGATGAAGAGGAAGCAGTCCAGGCAATTACAAAATTATTACATGGAGAATTTGAAGAAAAGAAAAAAGTAAATATTTTAAAAATCGCATTCTTCGGTACAAAAGATTATGATCGTACTTTCTTTAGCGAATTAGTTAAAGACAAAGGAGAAGGAACTTATAATTCTGATATCAAATACTTTGATTCTCAGTTAGGTCCTGAAACAGCCATGCTGGCAAAAGGATATGATGCAGTATGTGCATTCGTTAACGATAATCTTTCAAGACCGGTAATTGAAATCTTGCACGACTGTGGTGTACGTTTAATATTAATGCGCTGCGCTGGTTTTAATAATATTGATTTACAGGCAGCTAAAGAATATGGAATTACAATCTTACGTGTTCCTGCTTATTCACCATATGCTGTTGCTGAACATGCTATGGCCATCTTACAGGAAGCCAATCGTCGTTTGCATAAAGCTTATACAAAGGTTAAAGATAATAACTTCGCCTTAAGCGGTTTACTGGGATTAGACCTTCATAACAAAGTTGCTGGTATCATGGGTACTGGTAAAATTGGTGTATGTATGGCCAGAATTTGTAAAGGATATGGTATGACAGTATTAGGATGGGATGCATATCCTAATCAGGCATTGGTTGATGAAGGATTATTAACTTATGTCGACAAAGAAGAACTGTTGAAAAAGGCTGACCTAATTTCATTACATTGTCCATTGATCATGGGTGAAGGCGGTACATATCATCTAATTAACGATGATACAATTGCCTTAATGAAAGATACCGCAATGATCGTTAATACTGGACGTGGACCATTGATTGATCCAGAAGCATTGATTAGAGCATTGAAAAAAGGAAAATTCCATGCCGTTGCCTTAGACGTTTATGAAGGTGAAGACAACAACGTTTATACTGACCGTAGCGATGTTGCTATCACAAACGATATTACTGCACGTTTACAGATGTTCCCTCAATTAGTACTGACAAGCCATCAGGCCTTCTTTACTAGAGAAGCATTACAGTCAATCGCTGTTGTTACAATGGAAAATGCTCGTAACTTCAATGAAGGTAATGATTACGGTAATGCTGAAGTCAAAGCTAAATAACTGTTTTTTCAGGTAATAATCACTTTGGTGATTATTGCCTTTTTTCTTTTTAATTCACAATTATTATTTGATTATTCTGTAACTATCATATATGATAGTTAAGTGCATGAAAGGAGCAGAATAAGATGGATGAATTTATCAATGGCTGTAAAAAAGGCTTGCCAATTGCTTTGGGATATTTTCCTGTATCTTTTTCTTTCGGTGTACTGGTCATTTCCAGTGGCATGCCATTAGGACTGGCAACTTTGATTTCTCTTACCAATCTGACTTCTTCCGGTCAGTTTGCAGGAGTTTCACTCATGCTGGCACAGGCAAATTATATAGAAATTGCGACAACACTATTACTGATCAACGCCCGCTATTTTCTGATGTCATTATCACTGAGTCAGAAAATAGAACAAAAAATGAAAACCTGGCAACGTCTGATCGTTTCATTTGGTATAACTGATGAAATATTCTCTCTGGCATCAATTCAGGACCGTTCCCTGTCATTTCATTTTATGTCAGGATTTATTCTGGTCCCAATTATTGGCTGGGTATCAGGAACGCTTGTTGGAGAAACACTGATGAATTTTTTACCAGTTACCTTGCAGAATGCAATGGGGATTGCTTTATATGGTATGTTTTTAGCCATCATCATACCAGCTGCAAAGAAAAGTCTCCCTATTCTGGAAGTTGTCATATTAAGTGCAGTCATTTCTATTCTGTTTTTCTATATTCCAGTATTTGCCTTCCTTTCAAGTGGTGCAAAACTGATACTGGCAACGATCTTAGGTGCCGTTTATGGAGCCTGGAAATATCCAGTTAAAGACAAACTATTAAATGTCAATAATTAATATAAAATTGATTTGAATAGTGTTTGTCCTGATTTAGAGGAGCAATCCGATGTTCTTTGATGTATTTAGTGGATTTTTGAGTACACTAAAAACAACTTTTCAAAATATATATTTTGAAAGCTCTTACATTTTAGATTTTCTTTGTTTTTAAGCTATTAACTCAGTCGCTTCATTTTTATAAACAAAACGATGAATTTCACCATTGATATCAGAATACTGATAAATCTGTTTTCTGG
>CASETM010000008.1 GCA_949290865.1 uncultured Bacillota bacterium | reverse complement strand
GATGATTATGAAAATTTATCTGAAGAAGAAAAAGACAGACTCAATAAAATGTTTTATGCCGATAAATCAATAAAAAACTAATGATAATACAATGATTATCTCAATTTAATCGGCATAATTGTTTTATCGGTATAAGTCAGCTTATGCCGATATCGGCATAAATCAACATAATATCCTCTGCACCAGAATGATCTGCTTCTGTACTGATATTTGAGATTGCCCCATTTCTGGTAGATGATTACGCTGCTTTTCCACTTAAGAAATCCCATAAAATTTGATACGCTTATCTTTGGCGGTATTTCCACCAGCATATGGATATGATCAGGACACGCTTCTGCATTGAGCAGCCTGACTCCCTCCCATTCACACAGTTCTCTCAGTATCTTTCCTATTTCTTCTCTTTTTTCTCCGTAGAATACTTTTCTTCTGTATTTTGGTGCAAATACAATATGATACTTACAATTCCATGTTGTATGTGATAAAGTATGTATGGAATTATAGTCGTTTATATGATTTTTTTCCATCTCTCCTTGTCTATATTTTATTTGCAGTTTTCCAGGCCGCAATTACAATATAGTACAAGGAGATTTTTATTCATCGCTAAAGCTCTATCCAACCCTCAGACTATCTGAGGGTTTTCGTATACAAAAAGGAAGTAACTTGTTCAGTTACTCCCCCTCCACTCTTGACACAGAGCCTTTTTATTTTAATAAATAAATAAATGCTGTCTTTTATCAAAATATATCTTATTAACAATAGCCATGACAACACTGACTGACAGTGATGCTAAAATTGTTGATGAGTTAATATCAGCATCTCTGCCAACAACTCCCATAAACAAAATCAGATAAATAACAGACATAGCAATAGATCCAATATAAAGCATCAACAACATTTTAGGTCCATCACTTTGAAAATTTGCCAGTTTCTGTCTAACAACAATTGCAAAAATCGCTAAGGCAATAGATACAATACCAATAACCACATCAATCATTTTTAATGATGGATAATATAAATATACCCATGAGGCCATATCTTGATATTGACCACCTGTTACCAATTGAATTCCTGCGTATGCATTAGAAATAGCTCCTAAAAACAACGCAACATAAATAAGAAATTTATACCAGTTCATTGGCAAATTATTAGCAGTTGTAAATGTCTGGTTAAAATTCATATTTGGCTGAAATCCATTTTGAGCTGTTGTTTGTGTTGCTCCACAATGCGGACAAAATTTAGAATCATTTGGTATTTCTCTACCGCAAGATTGACAAAACGCCATATAAATCCCCCTCTCCATTTATAAGTATAACGAATTTTATTCGTTTTGACAAATATCACTTACATTCATTTTCTGTTCAACCAGTATCTTTTCCAGCTCTCTTAGAAAATAAAGACTTTCTTTTTTTGATCTTTTCTTTAGACCTTTTATATGTTTATCATTTTTTCTCGACATATAGCCAAGATAACGATACTCCAATAGGTTATTCATATTACTTTCAGTGATTCTTTTTCCCGATACATGCAAAACAACCGCATCTTTCATCAAACACAAACCGGCAAGTCCATAATCCTGAGTAATGACAACATCCTCCGCTTGAACACAAGCAATAATCTGCTGATCAACACTGTCTTTCCCAACATCACACGAAACAATCTGAATCCTGTTATCTAGAATCAGATGAGCAAAATCTATAAACAAAATCGTCTCTATCCCATAATGACACGCTAAATCAATGACTTCCTTTCTGTCAGGACAACCATCTCCATCAATCAGTAAACGCATAAACCTGTTCCTATCAAAATGACCATTGCCAGAACACCACCGATAAAACCTCCCAGATGTCCTGTTTTAGAAACATTTTTATTCAACAAAGTATAGCCAACATTAATAACAATAACAATCACAAACTGCTGCAAAATCATCAGAAACGGTCCTTGAAAAACCAATCCTAAAGTCAGGATTGCTCCTAAAAAACCGTAGAAAATACCACTTGCCCCTAAGGTGATCACATTTTCGTACTGACGATGATAAAAAGTATAAATATACGTAATAACATTGGTCATGATCGCTGATACCACTACTAGATAAAGATAAGCCGCTACACCTAAATACGGTTCAAAAAATGTACCACCTAAATAATAGATTCCATAGCAATTCATAAACAAATGCGCGATGTCAATGTGAACAAAGTTTGCTGTCAAAAAACGCCAGTATTCTTTTTTTAATTCTATTTTAGGCACATAGAATGCACCATACTTAATGGCCAAAGCATTTTTTGAATCTGTTTTATCAACAAAATTAATTAACAGAAAAATAACAACGCAGATAACAATCATGCTTAATGTAACAATCATGACAACTTCTCACTTTCATCTTTAATAACTTCTACTTTTCTTGTTCTTTGTATATTATTACCATCATTATTTGTCACTGAATAAATGACTTCATAAGTTCCCACTTCTTTAACATCAACATTATTTTTAAGAATTTTGATTTTGGATGTAATATCATTACCATTACCATCACTAGCTTTGACACCATCCATCGGATCAAACTTGTTGCCTTTAACAATTTCAATATTATTGATTCCTGTCAGTGTTGGATAATTTCCCATATGTCCAACAACAATTTTCACCCTTAATTTTGAAGCCTGATTTCCTGCTGCGTCTTCCACAATAATATTTCTAATATATGATCCTTTTTCATAAAAAGTCAATGATTCATGTTTTTCATCATCTACCAGAAAATAAGCAATAATATCAGAATTATCTTCTATTTCATCAAGAAGATCTAATGCCGTTATTTTTTCTCCAACATTAACATTAAACACAACCTGTTTTAAGGTTACTTTCGGTTTCGTTGTATCCTGTATTTTAATATAAAAATCCAAAGTCACATTAGCATATGACGCTGAAGCTTTATACAAACCAATTTCATTTTTTACATCCTTTAGATTCAATACTACATCTTTCATGATTTTTTCATTGCCATTAACATAATAATCTGCATCCGTAGAAACCGGAGTTCCATATTCATAGATAAAAGTTGTTCTTTTTAATGTGATAGGTGTTATTCTTAATGATAAAAAAACTGTTAATACTGAAACAACAATAAAGAAAACAAAAATTGCCTGCGTTATTTTTTCTTTCATCCTATCACCTCCAGTTTCTATTATATCATGGTATGATGACTAATGTGTGAAAAGTACCATACTTTTAGCAATATCTTATTCCTTTATATTAAAAAAAGCAACAAAAATATCTGATACTTTTCTAAAGTTTAATAAAGGAAATACAAGCCTGTTTCAGACGAAAAAAAATCATTGTTAAACAATGATTTTTATAGTCTGCTTAATACTTTTTCTTTTCCCAGCAACATGATCGATGCTGCCAGATCAGGTCCATGCATGATTCCAGTTGTCGCAATTCTTATAGGCATGTAAAGCATCTTACCTCTGGCTTTTGCTTCTTTTTGTGTTGCTTTGATACAGGCAAAAATATTATCCTGAGTAAACTCTGCTTCTGGCACTTCTGCCAATTTTGCCTTAAAAACCGCTAATGTATGAGGAATAGCTTCATCTTTCATAAATTCTTTTGCTTCATCATCCAATATAATTTCATCTTCAAAGAACAGTTTGACCTGTTCAACAATTTCTTCCCCATAGGAAATATGTTCTTTATGCACTTCTACCAGCGATGCAATCCATTGATCATCCTTATTTGAAAGATCATAAGCTTTTTCCAGGAACGGTTTACACAAATCTACCAGCTGTGAAGTTGTCAGATTTTTCATATACTGACTGTTGATCCATTTCAGTTTATTGATATCAAAGATTGCACCTGATTTTGAAATACGTTTGATATCAAACGCTTCTGTCAGTTCTTCTAAAGTAAACAGCTCTTTTTCACCTTCAGGTGACCATCCCAATAAAGCAATATAATTCAGGATGGCTTCATTCAAATAACCCTTATTGATCAGATCCTGATAAGATGCATCCCCATTACGTTTAGACAGTTTATGCTTTTCATCCTTCATTACTGGTGGACAATGAATATAAACTGGAATATCCCAGCCAAAAGTCTGATAAATCAGATTATATTTTGGTGTTGATGACAAATATTCATTACCACGGACAACATGCGTAATATTCATCAGATGATCATCAACGATATTGGCAAAGTTATACGTTGGATAACCATCACTTTTTAATAAAACACCTTCAGCCAGCCCAGCATTTTCTACTTCAATATGTCCATAAACTTCATCTTCAAAAGATGTGATCCCAGTTGCGGGAATGGTCTGTCTGACAACATACTTTTCTCCCGCCGCAATACGTTTTTTTGCTTCCTCCAGTGTCAGTTGTTTACAAGGATCAATATAGCCAAGCTCTTCATTATCCGATTCTTCTCTGGCTTTACTGATCGTTTCTTCATCACAAAAACAGTAATGCGCTCCTCCCAGTTCAACCAGTTTATCAGCGTATTCCTTATAAATTGGCAGTCTTTCTGACTGAATATAAGGCCCCACATTTCCTGGTTTATCAGGTCCTTCATCATAGCTAAGACCTGTCTGATTCATTACGTTATAAATCATATCTGTTGCGCCTTCAACTTCTCTTTCCTGATCAGTATCTTCTATTCTTAAAATAAAATCTCCACCGGCATGTTTGGCTATCAGATATTCATATAAAGCTGTTCTTAAATTTCCAATATGCATATATCCGGTAGGACTCGGTGCAAATCTTGTTCTTACTTTTGTCATGCTTATTCTCCTTTTCCTTTTAATAGTACCACTGCCTGAGCAACAATCCCTTCCTGACGTCCAACAAAGCCCATCTTTTCTCCTCTGGTTGCTTTGATATTGATCTGTGATACGTCACAATGCAGTGTTTTGGCAACGTTTTCTTTCATTTTCTGAATATGAGGCGCCATTTTAGGCTGCTCACATAGAATGATGCTGTCCAGATTATTGATCTCATAACCATGATCATCCATCAGCTGATAGCATTTTTCCAGCAAAATCATTGAAGAAATATCTTTATACTGAGGATCAGTATCAGGAAAATGCTTCCCAATATCACCTAATCCCATAGCACCAATGATACTTTCAATGATAGCATGCAACAGTACATCAGCATCGCTATGACCTAATAATCCTTTATCATGATCTATCTTCACTCCACCAATGATCAAATCTCTTCCTGTACACAATTGATGGATATCTATTGACTGTCCGATTCTTAACATGCGATCACCTTCCTGCTTCATTCTAGCATAATTTATAAAAATAATGAAGAGTTGGTTGTTTTATAATCCATGAAAATATGGTAAACTATACCATATAAATTTATGAGAGGTTGACCCTATGAACAAAGAAGAAATTGTAAGTAAAAATTTTATTGAAAAAATTATAGATACAGATTTAGAAGAAGGAAAATACGAAAAAATTGCAACACGTTTTCCTCCTGAACCAAATGGCTATCTACATATTGGTCATGCAAAATCGATCTTATTGAATTATGGACTTGCAAAAAAATACAATGGAACATTCAATCTGCGTTTTGATGATACCAATCCAACCAAAGAAAAAACAGAATTCGTAGAAAGTATTATCGCCGATGTGGAATGGCTTGGAGCCAAATATGATGGTGAAGTCAAATTTGCATCCAATTATTTTCAGGATATGTATGAAGCAGCGGTCCTGCTGATCAAAAAAGGAAAAGCCTATGTTGATGATCTTTCCGCAGAACAGATCAGAGAATATCGTGGTACATTGACCGAACCTGGTAAAGAATCACCATATCGCTCTCGTACCATTGAAGAAAATTTGGATTTATTCGAGAGAATGAAAAACGGTGAATTCCCAGATGGTTCTAAAGTTTTACGTGCTAAAATCGATATGGCCTCATCAAATATCAATATGCGTGATCCTGTTATCTACAGAGTTGCCAGAATGACACATCACAACACTGGTGATCAGTGGTGCATCTATCCAATGTATGATTTTGCTCATCCTATTGAAGATGCTATTGAAGGTATAACCCATTCTATCTGTACACTGGAATTCGAAGACCATCGTCCTTTATACGACTGGGTCGTACACGAAGTTGGCTATGAACATCCACCAAAACAGATTGAATTTGCTAAACTTTATCTGACAAACGTTATTACTGGAAAAAGATATATCAAACGTCTGGTTGATGAAGGAATTGTTGATGGTTGGGACGATCCTCGTCTGGTGACTATTGCCGCTTTAAGAAGAAGAGGTTTCACCCCACAGTCAATCAGAGATTTTATGGATCTTGTCGGTGTAACAAAAAGCAATTCATCAAATGACTATGCTATGCTGGAATACTGCATCAGAAATGATCTGAAACCAAAAGCACCACGTGTCATGGCCGTACTGGATCCAATTAAATTGATTATTGATAACTATCCAGAAGGAGAAGTCGAGTATCTGGATGCATTAAACAACATGGAAAACCCAGAATTAGGACATCATCAGATTGCATTTGAAAAAGAATTGTGGATCGAAAGAGAAGACTTTATGGAAGAACCGCCTAAAAAATATTTCAGGCTCTTCCCAGGAAATGAAGTTCGTCTCATGAATGCCTATTTTGTCAAATGTACCGGCTTTGAAAAAGATGAAAATGGTAATGTTACTGCTGTTCACTGCACATATGATCCAGAAACAAAAAGCGGAACTGGATTTACCGGCAGAAAAGTCAAAGGAACGATCCATTGGGTTCCTGCCAGTCATTGCAAAAAAGTAACAGTAAGATTATATGAAAATCTGGTTGACGAAGAAAAAGGTGTTTATAATGATGATGGTTCATTAAATCTGAATCCAAATTCACTGACTGTTGTTGATCAATGTTATATTGAACCATTTATTGAACAGTATCATGCTGGTGACTCATTCCAGTTTGTCAGAAATGGATACTTCTGTATTGATACTAAAGATTCAACTGATTACGATCCTGTTTTCAATCGTATCGTATCTTTAAAAAGTTCATTTAAACTGCCAAAAAAATAGCACTTATCGTGCTATTTTTTATTTCCCATATTTTCTTTGATGTGCCGCAGTAATCAATCCCTGAAACAGTGGCTGAGCACGATTTGGCCTTGATGTAAATTCAGGATGGAACTGACATCCCACATAAAACGGATGATCATTCAGCTCAACTATTTCTACCAGATTTCTTTCTGGATTGATTCCAGAAACAACCAGACCATTTTTCATGAGTGTATCTTTATATTGATTATTAAATTCATATCTATGGCGATGTCTTTCTTTAATTATCTTTTGATCATACAGCTGCTGAGCGCGGGTTCCAACAATCAGCTGACATTCATAATCACCCAGTCGCTGTGTTCCGCCCATATCTGTCAATGACTGATCAGACATCAGATTAATAACTGGATTTTTGGTCAGTTCGTCAAATTCAAGCGAATTGGCATCTTTGATACCACAGACATTTCTGGCATATTCTATCGTTATCAGCTGCATTCCCAAACATATTCCTAACAAAGGCAGCTGATTTTCTCTAGCATAGCGGATTGCTTCGATCATCCCAGGAATCCCTCTTTCACCAAAACCGCCTGGAACAATGACACCATCAGCGTCTTTCAGCCTTTGTGCAATATTATCCTTATTAAGTTCTTCTGAATTGATAAAATCTATATTAACAACACTGTTTTCATAATAACCAGCATGACGTAATGCTTCATTCACTGATAAATATGCATCTGGCAGCTGCACATATTTCCCTACCAAGGCAATATTCAACTCCTGATGCAGGTTTTTCACTCTATCTACCAGATCATCCCATTCTTTCATATCTGCCTGTGGTGCCTCCAGCTGCAGATGTTCTAGCACCAGATCATCCATATGCTGATTCAGTAACATTCCTGGCAGTTCATAGAGATTTTCCACATCATAGTTAGAAATAACATTTTCAGTAGGAACATTACAGAACAGCGAAATCTTATCTTTCAATTCCTTTTCAATATGTTTTTCACTTCGACAGACAATGAAATCCGGCTGAATCCCTAAGCCTCTTAATTCTTTGACACTGTGCTGTGTTGGTTTCGTCTTAACCTCATGACTAGCACCAATATAAGGCAATAGTGTCGTATGAATATAAACTGTATTGCTGTAGCCCAAATCAAGTCTAACCTGTCTGATTGCTTCGATAAAAGGCAAACTTTCAATATCTCCGGTTGTTCCTCCTATTTCTGTGATAACAATATCAGCATGCGAGCTTGTTGCAGCAGCATAGATTCTTTCTTTAATTTCATTGGTAATATGAGGAACGACCTGAACAGTTGCACCCAGATAATCACCTCTTCTTTCTTTAGAAATGACATTGCTGTAAATTCTTCCCGTTGTAATCGATGAATTCTTATTCAGCTGTTCATCAATAAATCTTTCATAATGTCCTAAATCCAGATCTGTTTCCGCTCCATCACTGGTGACAAAAACCTCTCCGTGCTGATAAGGTGACATGGTCCCTGGATCAACATTAATATAAGGATCTAGTTTCTGCATAAAAACTTTTAATCCTCTTTGTTTAAGAATTCTTCCTAACGAAGCTGCTGTAAGTCCTTTCCCCAGACCGGATACAACTCCACCAGTTACAAATATATATTTTGCCATTTTTTCTACCTCCATTGCTCTATAAATAAAAAATGTCTTCCTATGGAAGACATGCAGTGTGCCCTCTATTATTCTATCAATATTAATTATTTATTGCAATAATAATTTTATTTTTTCACAAATCTATATATTTATCATTGAGCATTAATCAATAAATTATAAGCATAAAAAGAAAAAAAGAAGCTTTCGCTTCTTTTTATAGTATAAGTGAATATTTTGGGAGAGGGGACACTTATACTTGTCTTCATCTGACAATGTTAATATACAATTATATTATGAATTAATTGTGAACTTTAAATGCAAAAAAAATCACATTAATGTAAAAAAAAAACAACAAAGATTAAAACATATTCCATCACTTCATTTGCATATCAAAAAAATAAACATTGTAATCACCTGCTCCTGCCCCCTATATCATTATCACTTTTCAGATTCAAATTACTATTATACTTTTTTCTTTATACACAAAAGGTATCAATCTTGCGACTGATACCTTAAAACAAATCTGACATCAATAATTATTTTTCAAATTTATTTTTGTAATCATAGATAGTGTGTAAGATCTGTTCCATATCTTTAACCATAGGCATTCTAGGGTTTGCTGGAGTACATTGATCTTCATAAGCGTTCATAGCAATTCTATGAATTGATTCTTCCCAAGCTGCTTTATCAATACCTTGAGACTGAACGTTAGAAGCCACACCAACTTTATAGCATAATTCTTCACATGCGTCAGCGAACATCTGAACACCTTCTGCAGGAGTTTTTGGATTTAATCCAATCAGTTGTGCTAATTCCATGTATTTTACATCTGCTTTATAGTTTTCAATTTTTGGCCAAATATTTAATTTAGTTGGAATTGTTCCGTTATATCTAATAACATGTGGTAATAAAATACCATTTGTTCTACCATGAGGAATATGCCATTCTCCACCAATCTTATGAGCCATAGAGTGGTTCATACCTAAGAAAGCATTAGCGAATGCCATACCTGCAATTGTAGCCGCATTATGCATTTTTTCTCTTGCCAATGGTGTACCTTTTGTAACTGATTCTTCTAAGTAATCGAATACCAGTTTAACCGCTTGTTTAGCCCATCCATCAGTAAAGTCTGAAGCCAGAATTGAAACATAAGCTTCAACAGCATGAGTTAATACGTCAATTCCTGTATCTGCTGCGATGGCACCTGGTAATGTCATAACGAATTCTGGGTCAACGATCGCTACTGTTGGTGTTAATGCATAGTCAGTTAATGGATATTTTTTGTTGCATGAAGTATCAGTGATAACCGCGAATGGTGTAACTTCTGAACCTGTTCCTGAAGTTGTTGGGATACAGATCATTTTTGCTTTCTTTCCTAATTCAGGGAATTTGAAAGCACGTTTTCTGATGTCCATGAATTTCTGTTTGATATCATCAAAGTTAACTTCTGGATTTTCATACATCAGCCACATAACTTTAGCAGCATCCATTGATGATCCACCACCTAAAGCGATGATAACATCTGGCTGGAATTTATTCATTAATGCTAAACCAGCTTTAACTGTATTTAATGATGGATCTGGTTCAACATCGAAGAATAATTCGATATCAACTTCGTTACGTCTTCTTCTAATAACATTTTCAATTTTTTCTACATAGCCAAGATTGTACATTCCTCTGTCTGTAACGATCATGACTTTTTCCATTTCTTTCATATCTCTTAAGTATCTAATTGAATTTCTTTCAAAGTAGATCTTTGGAGGAAGTTTAACCCATTGCATATTATTATTACGTCTCCCTATTCTCTTGATATTGATTAAGTTGACAGCACTTACGTTATTAGATACTGAGTTGTGACCATAAGAACCACAACCTAATGTTAACGATGGAATGAATGCATTGTAAACTGATCCAATACCACCGAATGTAGATGGCGCATTTTCGATAATACGAATAGCTTTAACAGCATGTCCAAATACTTTTGAGATTTCATGATCTTGAGTATGGATAGCTGCAGAATGTCCTAAACCGTTAAATTCAACCATCGCAGCTGATTTAGCAATACCATCTTCTGTACTTTTTGCTTTTAATACAGCTAATACTGGAGATAATTTTTCTCTTGTTAATGGTTCATTTGGTCCAACTTCCTGACATTCAGCACAGATGATCTGTGTTTCTTCTGGAACGTTGAATCCTGCCTGCTGAGCGATCCATGTTGCTGGTTTACCAACGACATTTGGATTCAGTTTTGCTTCATTGATTTTTTCACTGTAAGCTTCTGCTCCAAACATGAATTTTTCAAGTTTTGCTTTTTCTTCTTTATTAACGAAATAAACATGGAATCTCTTGATTTCTTTAATAAAGTCATTATAGATTTCATGGTCAACGATTGCGGCCTGTTCTGAAGCACAGATCATACCATTATCAAATGATTTTGACAACACGATATCGTTAACTGCTCTTGGTAATACACATGTTTTTTCTACATATGCAGGAACGTTACCAGCACCTACACCTAATGCAGGTTTTCCACATGAGTATGCAGCTGCAACCATGGCATTACCACCTGTTGCCAGGATTGTTGCAACACCAGGATGTTTCATTAATGCACTTGTTGCATACATAGATTTAATAGTTAACCATTGAATACAATTTTCAGGAGCCCCTGCGGCAATTGCTGCATCTCTCATAACGATTGCTGCCTGTTTTGAGCATTCGTGTGCGCTTGGGTGGAATGAGAAAATAATAGGGTTTCTTGTTTTTAATGCAATCAGTGATTTAAAAATAACTGTTGAAGTTGGGTTAGTTGTTGGTACGATACCACAAACAACACCAACAGGTTCAGCGATTTCAGTAATACCTGTCAAAGGATCTTCATTGATGATTCCTACTGTTTTTAAATGACGTAAATTGTTTGTAACATATTCACATGCGAATAAGTTTTTCACAGCTTTATCTTCAAAAACTCCACGACCAGTTTCGTTCACTGCTGCTTCTGCTAAAATACCATGATGGTCTAATCCAGCAACCGAACATTTAGCGACGATGTAGTCTACTTGTTCTTGAGTAAAGTCTTCAAATTCTTCTAAAGCTTTTAACGCTTTATTGACAAGATCATCAACATGAGCATCTGTTTCTGCTTCAGTTGGTGCTACTTGTTGTACAGGTTTTTTTTCTGCCATTTTTGTTCCTCCGTTTTTTGTGAATTTTTTAATTTGTACAGCCATATACTACATGAAACGCACACAAAAAACAAGCGATATTGCATTATTTTTGTGAAAAAAATAACATATTTTTTATGCAAACGTTTTCATTTATTCCGTAAGCGTTTTCATGTTTTAACCTATTTTTTCAAATTTCAGTGCTTTAAAATTTTTATTGGCAATAACCATATGAATCCCCTTTTTTTCAAAATACCCATAACGAAATCTGTTCTTCACATCCCATGTATTAATATCCAGATGATGCTGATGAAACAAGCTGATTTCATCTTCATCAAGAAAGCATTCTTTGACATGAACATGAAAATGGTGATCCAGACAGATCTGTCTGTTTTCTTCATAATTTTCTTCAAAAAGATAACCCAGATACAACTGATCATCAATTTCTCTAAGCCGGAATAATGATTCTAGACAGAAACTGGAAAATATTGTCTGTTCCAGCATATTCATCGCCTTTACCATCTGATAGATTTCCATTTCAATATTCTGATATTGTATCTTATTGGTTTTGACTTCGATATTGATCATGACGTTTTTTCCTTGACAAAGTTCCAGCAATTCTTTCAGTAAAGGAATCTTCTGCCCTTTATAGCGACTTTTACAGCCAAAATCAAACTGTAGCAGTTCTTCATAAGTATAATCTTTGATCCATCCTTTCCCATTGCTGGTACGATCAATCTTTTCATCATGACATAAGATGAGTTTTCCATCCTTCGTTTTATGCACATCAGTCTCAATTCCATCAAATCCTGCAGCAATCGCCTGTTCAAAAGCCAGCATCGTATTTTCCGGAAATTTTTCACTATAACCTCTATGTCCAAGCAATAACACGACCATGTCCTCCTTTACCTTATTCTACTAAAAAAAATAAGTAATGAAAACTACATAATAAAGATAAAATAGACAATATAAAGAACCAGCATTAAAAATGCACCACATCTTCTTAAACGATTATCCTTGCTGATAAACGCATACAAAACCATCATTGCCACAATAGCAACAATGCCATCGATAATAAATCGATCAGCAAAACCAATCGAACCACATACCAACGCAGAAAAACCAAGAATAAAGAGAATATTAAAAATATTGCTGCCAATGATGTTGCCAACACTCAAATCATCATTATGTTTTAACGCTGCCATGACGGACGTCATCAGTTCCGGTAATGATGTACCAAAAGCAACAACCGTCAATCCAATGACTCTTTTTGATACACCTAAACTTAAAGCAATCTGCCCAGCACCTTTAATCGTAAACTGACTGCCGAGAATGATCCCACCGATTCCTAGAATCAGAAGCCATATGGTCTTTCCCAAAGAATGGACATTAACAGCTTCTTCAGCAATTTCTTCCTTTTTTGAAAGCATGATCAGATAAATAAAAAATAAACCAAAAAAAGCCAGCAGGATCATTCCATCCTCTCTATTTAAACGATTCCCGATTTTTCCTAATATAAGCAATACTAACGTAATTATCAGGACAAATGGTATTTCATAGCGGTATGTTGTTTCTTTCACCTTTAATGAGGAAAGTATTCCTACAATGCCTAGAATCAGCAAGACATTAATAATATTGCTGCCAATAATATTTCCTATTGCCAGATCAGAGCTGTTAACAAAAGCAGATGTGATCGAAATTGCTGCTTCTGGAGCACTGGTTCCAAAAGCAACGATCGTTAAGCCAATGACAAGCTGAGGAATGTGAAAGCGCATGGCCAAATGACTCGCTCCTTCAACAAAATAATCAGCTCCTTTGATCAGGCACAAAAAGCCAAAAAGCAGTAGAAAAATATTGAATCCCATGTAACCTCCTTATCAAAAAAGACAAGTTCTATTCAACGAATATCAAACTTGTCTTTTATATATATGTATTCAATATTTTTCAGTATTATTCTATATCATATTACGGTTTTTCAGCCATGATGTAATACCATTATTTTCAACACTGTCACATACTTCATCAGCCGCAGCCAAAGCTTCTTCCATCGCTCCCGCCATAGCCACACCAATACCAACCGTTTCCAGCATTTCTACATCATTACGGCCATCCCCAAAAGCAATCGTATCACTGATATCACGATTTAAAGCTTCTACGATTTTTTTGATTCCCAACGCTTTTGATACACCGCGTAAAGTCAGGTCAAATGAATATTCACTTTGATGTCTTTGAACATCGAAATAGGGTGACAGTCTTCTAATCATTTCTGGAATATCCTTTTTATCTTTGACAACAATCATTCCTATATACGTTTCAATTGCTTCTGGATCAAAATCATCAACGATCGTCTCTGGTTTCATGCCCCAGTTATTCGCAAAAGCAATATGTCGAGGATTATTTTTATCACCTACATATATTTTATCACAGGCTTCAAAATAATAATTCAGATCCAGATCTTCAGCAACCTTCATAGTCGCCTTAATAGCTTCTGCAGGAACGACAGCTTTAAAAATTGCTTTCTTTTTATATTCAACATATCCCCCATTACAGGTAACATAGCCACTAAAAGGATAAGAATAGACTCCATCAACAATAAAACACTGACAACGGCCTGTTGCCAGAAAAACATCATTACCATTTCTTTTTAAAAGATCCAAAGATTCTCTATTTGTTTTAGAAATCTCATAGATATTTTTATTACAGTCAATCAGTGTTCCATCAATATCAAAAAACAATAATTTCCCCATTTTTAATCCTCCATAAGATAAAAGACAAATGAACATTCATTTGTCTTATACGGCTTTTTCTAAAGCTGTTAATTCTATTTCCATTGGTGTTAAATTACCTAAAAAGTTAATGAGAACCTTTGCGGTTTCTTTTTCCACATCAATAGATTCAACCGTTCCTGTTTTTCCAGCAAATGGCCCAGAAATAACATTGACTTCATCACCTTTTGCATAATCAACTTCAACAGCTGTACTAATACCCATTTTCTTTAAGATTGGATCCAATTCATGTTTCTGCAGTGGAAAAGGTTTTGCTCCTCCTCCTGAAGAACCAATGAACCCAGTTACTCCAGATGTATTACGAACAACATACCATGCTTCATCTGTCATGATCATTTCAACTAAAACATAACCAGGAAACATATTTGTTACTTTATTGATTTTCTTTCCATCTTTAATAACTGTTTCAACATGTTCAGGGATCACAATATTAAACAAACAATCCTGCAGTCCCATCGATTCTACACGTTTTTCAAGATTTTCTTTAACTTTATTTTCATGACCAGAGTATGTATTAACAACATACCATTGTCTTCCTTCATCATTCATTCCTGCCATATTAATTCATCCCCAATGCTTTCAAAATAAATGCAATGATGGCATCTCCACCAAAGAAGAATAACCCCATAATAAATGTAAACAATAATACAGTTGCAGAATTATTAAATAATTCTCTTTTTGTCAGCCAATGAACATTCTTAATTTCTTCTCTGATTCCTTTTAAATTGAACCAGTCTCTAAACTTTAGTTCCTGTTCATTATTTTCTACTTCTACTTCTTTTTCTTTAGCTTTTTTCCCAAACATGAACAAGCCTCCTTATTTTGTTTCCTTATGCAAAGTATGTTTACCACAACGCTTACAGTACTTTCTTAATTCTAATCTTTCTACATTTACTCTTTTATTTTTAGTAATCGTGTAGTTTCGTGATAAACATTCACTACACACCAAAATTACTTTTTGCTTCATATAATCACTCATTTCTATGCCATTATAATTTAGCATAAAAGAAACTTATAGTCAATGTTATTTCCATCATGTCACGCTAATCATAGCGTCCCATATCATTTTTACAAAACATCAAATATATCATCCATCTATATATTTTTCAACTTTTCCAGTTTCTTTAAAATACGATATTTCGCATTATAAACCTTTTTGACCTCAACATCGAGAATCTCAGCAATTTCATCAAAATGATACCCATAAACAAGATAATCAAAAACCGTTCTTTCAAAAGTCGAGCCACATTCATTGATAAACTGTCGGCAGGCTTTTATTTCTTCTTTGCGTTTCATCTGCACATCTGGCTTATAGGCTTCGATCCGCTCACTGATAACATATCCCTGCACCTGGTCACTTAAAGCAACAAGTTTGTCATAAGGAATATGTTTTTGGGTTCGCGTATTTCTCACTGCGGAACGCATTGCATCCTTGATAGCATAAGAAAAATATGTTGACATACTAGCATTCATATCATCACGATAATGATCAAGTGTCTTGTTAAAGGCAATCAAAGCCAGCTGAACATAATCATCTTGCGTTCCTTCAAAGCGTCCTGTATATTTTACTACAAAATATTTTTCAATAATTTTCTTATATTTTTCCAGCAGACAGTCATATGCCTGCTGTGATCCCAGATGATATAGATAAATCAGTTCCTGTTCATGGCACATTATTGTTCTCCTTACGATAAAGGATGACGCGAATTATAAACCTGATATAGCAAAACTGCTGCAGCAACCGACGCATTTAGCGAATTTACATGCCCTGTCATCGGCAAGACAACATTGATATCACAGCTTTTTTTCACTAATCGGGAAATCCCTGCTCCTTCAGAACCAATAACCAGCACTGTCGGCATATTATAGTCAACTGCCCGATAATCCTGACTATTTTCCAGTTCACAGCCAACAACCCAGAAAGAACGCTTTTTCAACTCTTCTAGAGTTCTGGTGAGATTGGTCACCTGAGCAACCTTGACATGATGGATTGCTCCTGTTGACACCTTTGCTACAGTTGCATTAAGACCAACGCTGCGATTTTTGCCAATAATGACCCCATCAACACCAACAGCATCACACGTTCTTAAAATCGCTCCCAAATTGTGCGGATCTTCCAGTCCATCAAGCATCAGCAGCAACGGCTGCCTGTCGGCAGGAATAGCGTCAAGAATTTCGTCCAGCGAATAATAGCGATATTGTTCAACGCAGGCCATCACACCCTGATGGACTGCTTTTCCTGCTTTTTTGTCAAATTCTTTTTTATTGACAAATTCTACAGGAATCTGCTTTTTTTTACAAAGCTGGAAAATTGTATGATCTCTGTTCCCTTCCAGCATATAAACCTTATAAACGCCTGCACCCTTTAATGCTTCAATAATTGGATTTTTTCCATATATATATTGTTTCATATTTTCCACCATTTTTCGTCCTGATTTTATCTTAATTCTGTTTCATTGACATATTTAACAAACTCAGAAAAGATCTCATTAATTCGTGTCTGATTCTGCTGCAAATACAGATAACCAATCAATGCTTCAAAGCCTGTTGAACAGCGATGCTCCGCTGTTTCATTTTTATGATTTTTCGTATTTCTGCCTCGTTTATAAATAGTGATTTCATCATCCGTAAGAAAAGAAACATCAAGGCAATGATGAATAAAGTCAGCATGAGCTTTACTGCTGACAAAATGTGTTGCCTGCTGATAAAGCTCATTGACCTTCTTTTTATCACTTGTTCGAATCAGAAATTCTCTTGCCATCAGTTCAATAACACTATCTCCCAGATATGCTAGAACCAGAGAATTCACAAATTCTGGATTCATTAAATGATCCCCTTTGCAATTAGATCAGCACGATACTTATCTGCTTCAGCAAAGTTTTTCTGTGCTTTCGCTTCATTCCATTTTTTATACAGTTTCAGTTCATCTGCCGAAAGCTGTTTTGGTTCAAAAACAAAACCTATGACATCACACATTTTCAGCAGTGTCTGATAGCTTGATGCAATTTCCTGATTATCTTTATCTTTTGTTCGCATCAGCTGATTTAGATTCTTCACTTCTTTTAAAATCAGCGTAAGCGCTAAAGAAGTATTCAGATCATCTGCCAGAGCATCAACCATTTCATCTACTTTTTCGCGATGATAATCACTCTGATCAATTCCTTCTACCTGCAGATACAGTGAAGCCTGTCTGATCACATTATCCACTTTTGCCACTTCTTTTTTCACACCTTGAATAATATCATCGGTCATATTCAATGGATTACGGTAATGACTTGACAACATAAACCATTTATAAACATTGCATCCCAGATCTTTGATCAGATCTTTGGCCCAGACAACATTTCCTAAAGATTTTGACATCTTTTCATTATTGATATTGATCATCTGATTATGCATCCAGGTATGAGCAATAGCGTGTCCATTCAATGCACATGACTGCGCAATTTCATTTTCATGATGTGGGAATTTCAAATCCTGTCCTCCCCCATGAATATCGATTTTCCCCTGATCAAAAATATCATTGATCATGACAACACATTCAGTATGCCATCCCGGTCTTCCCTTTGACCATGGACTGTCAAACTGAATTCCTTCACCCGTCTTTTTCCATAAGGCAAAATCAGTTGATTCCTCTTTGACACCTTTATCCTCAACGCGTTCACTGGCTCCTGCCAACAGATCTTCAATTCTGATTCCTGACAGCTGTCCATATTCTTTCACTTTAGACACCCTGAAATAAACGTCTCCATCAGCTTCATAGGCATAACCCAGATCGATCAGTTTTGCAATAAACGCAATGATCTGATCCATCGTTTCTGTCACTCTTGGCGCATAAGTTGGAAATTCCAGATGCAAATCACGTCTGACATCTTCATACGCTTTAATATATTTATCTGTCAGTTCTTTTTCTGTAATTCCTTCCTGTTTGG
Organism: uncultured Bacillota bacterium; assembly: GCA_949290865.1. Lineage (GTDB taxonomy): Bacteria > Bacillota_I > Bacilli_A > Erysipelotrichales > Coprobacillaceae > Faecalibacillus. The sequence continues at coordinate 30,455 of CASETM010000008.1, read as the reverse complement.
CTGCCTTGATGATCTTGTCATCAACATCAGTATAATTTGAGACAAATGTAACTTTATATCCCAGATATTCAAACGTTCTTCTTAGTACATCAAAAACGATCATTGGACGGGTATTGCCAATATGAACATAGTTGTAAACAGTTGGTCCACAGACGTAGATGCTGACTTCTCCTTCTTTAAGCGGTTTAAACTCTTCTTTTTTATTTGTTAAAGTATTAAATAATTTCATCATTTCTCTCCTTATAAAAAAAGCATAAACTATCCAGATATTTGATAATTACTCATCAGATAGCTGATGCTTCTTGTCATCCATGCATTTGGCTTGACGATACGCACTTATGTTTTTTTATTGTAACATATCTATCATATATTACAATCCTGTTGATTTACTGAAAGATTCCAGATAAACAATCATTTCGTCAATATTTTCTTTATATTCTTTTTCATTTGCTTCATATCCGTATATATATGTATCATGCTCTTCAAAATATACCAGATGAATAAATCTCAGACCAGTTTGCGAATATTCCCCAATATATTCATAACATTTCAGACCACTTTCCAGAACCGGTTCCTTCACCTCGGTGATCTTTGCTCCTGCTTCTTCCAGTTCACCACGATAAAGCTCTATTTTCTGGCTTAGTTCATTATCGCTTTCATCAAATTCAACTTTATAAAAGAAAACCTGATTTTCTTTTTTAAAGAACACAGTATTATCATTCGTTTCACTTTCAACTGTAGAAGCCAGTTTAAAATCATCAGGATAATAAAAAGAAACATCTTTCCCTATTTCATAGAGCGTGCCATTTTTATTGACCTGAACACCTTCATCTCTTTTTCCACAGGCAACCAAAGAAATGTAACAGCACATCACTATCAGTAATTTTACAATTCTGTTCATTTGACCACCTCATTATGTATTTTACATGACATCCTCTTTTTTTACAACTCCCTTATAGCCCAAGTTGTTCCATTATACTGGAAATACCGCCACCATCCACATCATCACAGACCCGTGTTGCCTTTGCTTTGACCTTTTCACTCGCATTACCCATGGCAATGGCAACACCTACTGCCGCAAACATTTCAATATCATTCTCGCCATCACCAAAAGCTGCCAGTTCTTCTTTCTGCAGGCCATAATATTTCATCATCGCTTCAATTCCTGCTTTTTTCCCACCGGTTGCCGAAATAATATCATAGGCTTCATCATGCCACTTCGTCCATTTACAGTGATGCGTATTTCTAACAATTTCTTTAAGATCATTTTCACAGACATAAGGATCAATTTGAATGATAGCATCATAGTTGATTTTGGACGAAACTCGCGGAATCGAAGTATTGATTGAATTTTGAGCGCAAATTACTTTTTCATTGATAAAATTAACATACATATCCTCTTTTTCAATAAACAGTGTCGCATACTGATTTTTATCAATAACACGACATATCTCTTTAACATCGTCACTGTCAATTTTATTTTCATAGATCAGCTCATCATCATTAAAACAATATCCGCCATTTAAAAGCAGATAGCCATCGAAATGGAAGTCTTCATCCAGCTTTAACTCCTCAATTTCTAAAGTATGTCTGCCTGATGCCACAAAGAGTCTGATACCTTTATTTCTCAGTCTTTTTAAAGTTTGAATCGTGTCAGGTTTCATTCGTGGATGTTTTTGTGAAATCAAAGTCCCATCGATATCAAAAAATATTGCTTTAATCATCATAATCATCTCCTTTTATAAAAAGGAGTCCACAATGGACTCCCTTCCTTCTACAATAAAGAATTAAATAATTTTATATATTGATCAGCGCTTGCATCCCAGTCAAGTTTAGTTTTCATCGCTCTTTGTATCATAGCATCCCAGCTTTCTGGATCCTTATAATACGTATTTAACGCATAATCAATTGTATCCATCATTTCATGAGCATTGTAATTTGAAAAACTAAATCCTGTTCCTGTCTGTTCAAATTCATTGTAAGGTTCAACGCTGTCTGCCAAACCACCAGTTTCTCTGACAATTGGAATCGTTCCGTATTTCAAAGCCATCATTTGTGACAGACCACACGGTTCAAATAAAGAAGGCATCAAAAACATATCGCATCCGGCATAAATACGTTGAGATAAACCAAAATCATATTTACATTGCATTGATACTTTATCCTGATGCTGATATGCAGCACCTTTCAATGCATCTTCATAGATACGATCACCTGATCCCAGAATAACAACCTGAACATTTCTTGAACATAATGTTTCAAACTGATTAATGATCAGATCCAATCCTTTTTGCTGTGTTAATCTGGTGACAACGCCAATCAAAGCAACATCTGGATCTTCTGGTAAACCAACTTCTTTCTGTAAAGCCTGTTTGTTATCAGCTTTTCCTTTTTTCACAGAACGAGGAGTATATTTTCTAACGATCATATCGTCATTTTTAGGATTGACAACGTCATAATCTACACCGTTTAGTATTCCATACAGATCGTGTTTTCTCATTTCCAGAATCTGCTGTAAACCTTCACCATACTGATCTGTCAGGATTTCCTTGGCATAAGTTGGTGATACAGTTGTAATGATATCACTGTAGAAGATTGCTGCTTTCATCATATTCATGCAGCCATCATTTCTACAGTTTCCGTTATAATACAGATAGCTGTCCAAGGCAAAGAATTCTTCCAGCAGTTTTGGATCCGCTTTCCCCTGGAATAAGATGTTATGAATCGTAAAGACGATCTTGATATTCTGATAATAATCATAATAACAGTATCTTTCTTTATATAACATCGCAATCATGGCAGTCTGCCAATCATTCAGCTGTAAAATATCTGGTCTGATGTTTAAATGACTGATCAGTTCAAGAACCGCAAAATCAAAGAATGCAAATCTTTCATAGTCATCATCATACCCATATAATCCTGGTCTGCCAAAATACTGTTCGTTGTCAATGAAATAGAAAGTTACATCATCAACAACTGTTTTAAAAATACCACAATAGCGTTTTCTCCATCCCATATATATATCAAAATGAGTTACATATTCGATTTCATCAGCCATTTTCATATCTTTATATTTAGGGATGACAACGATACTTTCCACACCTTTTTTAGCGGTTTCTTTTGGCAGAGAACCAAGCACGTCAGCTAAGCCACCCGATTTGATAAATGGAGTTGCTTCGCTAGAGACATACATTACTCTCATTAAACTTGATCTCCTTCTTTAATATAAAGTGGAGTTTTTTCGTTACCACTTAAATCTAATTGTTTTTCTACTTTTGCACGTTTATCCATAATAACGTTTTCTAACACTGCCCCTGGAGCAATTTTTGAACCAGAGAAGATTACACAGTTTTTAATAACTGCGTCTTTTCCAACAATAACACCACGTCCAATAATACTGTTATTAACAGTACCATCGATAACAGCACCATTAGCAACAAATGATTTTGTTACTTTTGCATTAGCTAAATATTTTGTAGGTGGTGTATCATTTGTACTTGTATAAATTGGCCAGTTAGATTTGAATACCTGTGACGTAATATCGATATCCAGCATTTCCAATGAATATTTGAAGTAAGCTTCAAATGAATCTAGGCATCTTGCAAATCCTCGATATTCATAAGCATAAATCTGTTTTTCATCACACAGATATCCAAGCATATCTTTCAATGAATAGAATGCTGAAATTTTAGTTGCTTTTTTCAAAATAGCAAGCAATTCTTTTTTATTGATAACATAAGTTTCCAGTGAAATGACCTGGTTCTTACGTGTACCTTTGTTTACTTCTGTACCAACAACCATACCATCTTCAACTTTTAAGACATCACAGCCAACATACGCTTCTTTTGCATCTTTGATTTTCTTATAAACCATAGTGATAGCTGCTCCTGATTTTTCATGAGCTTCAATAACATCTCTATAATCCATAGTTGTAATGATATGTGCAGGAGCGATTACGACATAATCTGCCTGACTTCCTTCAATATAGCTGATATTTTCAACCAAATTGTTGATATCATGATTGTATTTAGGGTTATTTGCATATTTTTCATCATAAAGATATGATACTCCACCTACCTTAGAGTTGAAATTCCAAGAAGTTCCACCTTCTAAGTGTTTAAATAATGATCTAGGTTTTTCCTGGATCAAAACCCCAACTTTATCAATTCCTGAATTTGACATATTTGATAAAACCATGTCAATGATTGCATAACGACCAAGGAAACTTACTGAAGCAACCGGTCTTCTTTCTGTTAATTGTGAGAAAGTAACATCTGAATGTAAATTAACTAATCCTATAACTTTTGCCATTATCGTTTCCTCCTATCTATTATTATCACTGATCAATGCTACTTCTTTAGCATCTTTATTGATAACTGTTCCAGCTTTGATAACTACATTTTCATCGATGATTGCTTTATAAACTTCAGCACCTTCTTCAACTAAAACACCTGGCATTAATACTGAATCAATAATTTTAGCACCTTCACCAATGTATACATGATTAAATAAGACAGAATTGTCTACTTTACCATTGACAAAGCACCCTTGAGTCACTAAAGAGTTTGTAACATCAGCAGTTTCTCCTAACATTTGAGGTTGAGCGATAGCATCTTCAGTATAAATCTTCCAATCATTTTTAATATTATATAAATCTAATTCTTTATCATTAATTAAATCCATATTTGCTTCCCATAAACTTTCAACAGTTCCAACATCTTTCCAGTAACCATCGAATTCATAGGCAAACAGTTTTTTACCATCAGCTAACATATCTGGAATGATATTCATACCAAAGTCATGTTTACTGTCAGCTTTTTTGGCATCAGCAATCAGATATTTACGTAACTGTTTATAAGTGAAAATATAAATACCCATTGAAGCCAAAGTAGATTTTGGATTTTCTGGTTTTTCTTCAAATTCATAAATAGATCCATCTGGATTGGTATTCATGATTCCAAAACGGCTAGCTTCTTTTAAAGAAACATTTAAAACTGCAACTGTTAAGTCTGCTTTTCTTTCTTTATGAGCAGCTAACATCTTTGCATAATCCATTTTATAAATGTGATCTCCAGACAAAATCAAAACATATTCAGGAGAATACTGATCCATAAAATTGATATTTTGATATATAGCATCTGCAGTTCCTGCATAAGCAGTAAAACCTACTTCATCTCTTTCACGAGCAGGTAAGATTGTTGCTGCAGACTGGCTTCCTTCAAGACCCCAGTTAACTCCAGATCCAACATAGCTTCCTAATAATACTGATTCATATTGAGTAGGCAATCCTACAACATCGATACCTGAGTTTGCACAGTTAGATAACGGAAAATCGATAATACGATATTTTCCACCAAAGTGTACCGCAGGTTTAGCAACTTTAGCTGTTAATTCTTTTAAACGTGTACCACGTCCTCCAGCTAAAATCATTGCGATCATTTCTTTTCCCATTTTATCTCCTCCTATAAAAAATGTAAGCGCTTAATCTATAATTACATTTTATCATAATTATATAAAGAATTCACTAAAAATATCATAATGTTTTCCTCTTTTAAGCATTTTACAGAATATATATAATTGTACACCTAACTCATCATATTTTGGAAGAGAAAACATAAATTATTTTGAGGTGATCAAATGGCTAGAATATCATATAGCGAAAAAGAAGTCGAACTTTTAGCAAAACTCATCAAAGCTGAAGCCCTGGGCGAAGGTGAAGAAGGAATGCTGTTAGTTGGAAATGTCGTTGTTAATCGCGTTGTTGCAAACTGTGACATCTTTCGCAATGCCCGTACCCTGACAGAAGTCATTTATCAGAAAAACCAGTTTGCCGGAGTCGGTACCCCACTTTTTGAAGAACCAGTCAACGAAAATGAAAAAAATATTGCCTTAAGATGTATCAAAGGCTATCGCAACGAACCAGCCACTAACGCCTTATGGTTTAAAAATCCAGGAACAAATGTCAGCTGTCCTGAAACTTTTTTTGGAAGATTTTCAGGCCGTTACAAAAAACATTGTTTTTACAATCCTGGACTCAATGACAATTGTGACTTATAGGAGGAATTATGACATATTTTGAAGATTTAAATCCATATCTAGTAAGGCAGGATGATTCATCAGTATCTGAAGCAGCTGCCATACCTGTCGAACAGACTTATATCGAAAATATCTTTCGCGTAAACATCGGTAAAAAAGGAACGTTTTACTATACGTATTCCGGTTCAAAAAAATGGACCGATATGTCTTATACCGGTATCATTGAACAGGCTGGGCGTGATCATCTGATCATCCAGAATGAAGCTGGACAAAGAATTGTTTTGCTGTATGTTTATTTGCTTTGGGCAACTTTTAATGAACCCTTGAATTATAAGTACAAGCCAAAATAAAAAGGACCACACTGGAATGAACCCCAATTATGACGGTTCATTCCATTATGATCCTTTTTATCGTGTCAGTAAATATTTTCTTACAGCCGATACAAAATGCAAGGAACCAGTAATAACAACATTACGATGCTTTTTTTCCATCAATGCGATCGCCCTGATAAAAGACATATGTTTTTGATCACTGCGCTCATCCGTAAAGCTGGCAAAAATAACATCATAATCTTTAAGCATATCAAGCATCTTACCAACATCTTTATCATTCAAAGCACTAAAAACTATTCCTATATCATCTAGTTTTTGACTGTTGAGCGTCTGCAACAAAGCTTTCATGCCAGGAACATTATGCGCCCCATCAAGATAACAGTGTCCGATTTTTTCAAAGCGACATGGCCAGAAAAAATGTTTCAGAACATCACGAACACAGTCATCTTGAACTTCATGAAAATAATTAATAACATGATATGCCAAAAGAAAATTATAAACCTGATATTCAGGAAATGCCATGAAATATTCTTTCCCTTTTAAATTAATACAATAAGGATATTCCCCACCATGAGCAGTATCCACAGGAAAGAATGCACTGTTTTTATTCTGACACACTCCTTGAAAATATGCTAAGATCTCTGCATCAGTTTCTGCTGTAAAAAGTGGTTTCTCTTTTTTGATGATTCCTGCTTTATGTTGGGCAATTTCCAGCAGAGTATTACCTAGCATAAACTGATGATCCATGCCAATATTGGTAATAACCGCCACTTCGCAGTCAAGTACATTGGTTTTATCATACAAACCACCAATTCCGCATTCAATAATGTGATAATCCAGCTGTAATCTGGAAAAATAAACCAGCATGATACAGACATCGATTTCAAACATCGAAAGCTGTTCTACCTCGATCATCTTATAAAGCTGATTAATGATCCGCAGAAGATCTTCATCGCTGATCGGCTTTCCATCAACACTTATTCGCTCATTATGATTAATAATATAAGGTGATGTAAAAGTTCCTACATGATACCCCTGTTTCATTAACAGATCGCGCATAAAGACCGTTGTACTGCCTTTGCCATTTGTTCCCGCCACATGAATAATATTTTTCAAATTCGTATTCAGCTGATATTTAGTTATGATCTTCTGAAAATCGAAAAACGTACGTTTCGTACGTTTTGCTTCAATATAAGCAACAGCTTCATCAACACGATCAAACATCGTCTATTCTCCAGTCAACAGGTTCAATTCCATTTTTTATTAGAAAATCATTGGCTTTCGAAAAAGGACGTGATCCAAAAAAACCACGATACGCAGACAGCGGTGATGGATGCGCACTCGTTAATACCAAATGACGAGAATCTATATAGCGTTTTTTTTCAATCGCATTTCTTCCCCACAGAATAAAAACCAAAGGTTTTTCTCTTAGATTCAAATATCTGACAATATTTAATGTAAAAATTTCCCAGCCCAGACCTCGATGAGAGTTAGCTTTACCACGCTCTACCGTTAACACGTTATTGAGCAATAACACGCCTTGTCTGGCCCAGGATGTCAGATCCCCATGATGAGGAATGTCAACACCTAGATCATCATGCAATTCTTTATAAATATTGACCAGGCTAGGCGGAATCTTCACATCTTTGGTCACAGAAAAAGCCAGACCATTGGCCTGATGAGGTTCATGGTAAGGATCCTGCCCTAATATAACCACTTTTATATCATCAAAATCACACAAATTTAACGCTCTGAAAATTTGTTGTTTTGGAGGATAAATTGTTTTTGTCTGATATTCTTTTTCTATGTATTCATGAAGTTTTATATAATAGTCTTTCTGAAATTCTTTTTCAACAATTTGTTTAAATTTTCTCATCTTCTTTCAACCCTGATCATCCAAAACAAATTTTTCGATAACCTCTTTAACAGCACCTTGATCATAGTCAAGTGTCGTGACATACTGCGCCAGTGCCTTGATATCATCTTCAGCACAGGCAACCGCAACTCCCAGTTTCGCCGTTTTGATCATTTCAACATCATTGTAGTTATCACCGATACCAATCGTTTCATCAAGACTGTATCCCAAATAATCAACAAGCCAGCGAATACCATAACCCTTATCAACACCTAATGCATTGATTTCCAGATAACGGCCACTGGAAAAACCAATTGAACAGCATTCTACCACAGTTTCAGGCAGCTGTTTTTCAATTTCCTTAAGATAATCCATATCATTTTTTTCTAACAGAATTTTGGCAATATGATCATTTTCCAGAAAACTCATATCATATTTATCAACAACTTTAAACGGCGCTTTCTGTTCTGTCTTTCTTTGAATTTCTCCTTCATCAGCATGAAACAGATAACAGCAATCTAAAGTAAAGACCATGACACAGACATCTAAATCCTTTGCAAAGTCAAAAACCTCTTTAGTTTTACTGTATGTTAAGCCTTTAAAATGTAAAACTTTCCCACCTTTATTTTCAACAATCAGTCCACCATTAAAACAAAGTGAATATTCCCCTTCTTTATCATAAGCATCAAGTTCCTGTAAAATCTCAGGAATCATATTAAAAGGTCGACCTGTACAAGGTACAAACTTTAACCCATTCTGACGTGCCTTGATAACTGCTTCACGGTTAAATTCCGGAACATGGTGCTTAACCAATAAAGTTTCATCTAAATCTGAAAACATAATACGATACATTTCTTTCACCTCATTTACATTATAACAGTTCTCTCATTAACGATAAAACATTTTTAAAAAATACGGTACCCTTCTTGCCCATGAAGACTCACTATGATCGTCATAGGCAAAATAGTGATATTCAAAATGCCTGATTTTTTTCTTTAGAGCATTTTTAATCATTTCGTTGCTAGGAACATATCGTTCATCATCTTCCTGTCCACCTACATCCATATACAGAGAATTATTTTTAATTCTGGCAAAACGCAGCATTTTTTTGAATTCTTTTTCATAAATCCAAAACGCAGTAGATAGAATCGCACAGCGTTTGAATACATGTGGATATTTTAAAAACGCATAAAAAGAAATCAATCCGCCCATGGAACTGCCAACAATACCATAGTCATCTGGATCCGTTGGCAATTGACTATCAAGATACGGCTTAAGTTGTTTGACCAGGAAAGAAACATATCGTTTGCCTTCGCCACCTAATTTATGATCAGTCCCAAACTCTTTCGCTATTTCCCTGGAAATGACCCAAGGTCCATACTCATCTTCTCTTTTGAGAGGTTTATAATTGCATGGGATCGCGACCATAATCAAATCTATGCCCATTGCTTCTACACTTTCAATAAATTTCCAGCTTACCCCCAGATAGGATTCTTCATCATAAAAAGCGTTCTGTCCATCATTAATAAACAGCACCGGATAACGTTTCCCACTCATTTCAAAATCATCAGGCAAATAAATTACTATTTCTCTTTTCCTTTTCAATGCTTTCATATATATTTTTTCTCTTATTACCATTTTTTTCACCTCAACCAAAAAATAAGCACAATGTGCTTATTTTGAATCATCTACATCTGGTAAGATAGCAACTTTTTCACCATCTCTGGTAAAAACATAGTTTTCTCTAGCGTAACGTGTGACATAATCGTCATCATTAAGCAGTTCCACCTGATTTTCCAGTTCTTCTTTCTCTTTTTTGACTGCTGATACTTCTTTTTCTAACTGTGCAATATCATCCTGTCTGGAAAACGTTGTCATCGCACTGCTAAATAACACCCACATCAAAGTACATCCAATTATCATAAAGATCATTGGCTTGATCGTTTTTCTGATTCTTGTTTTCGCCATCTTATCACCTTCTTCGTGTGTTTTATTATACCATTTATCTTACAAAAAACAATCTTTATCGGTAACAATAAAAGACTTATGCTTTTATCAATACCAACAATTACACCATAGCATTTTTCACTGAAAAAGTTCTGATAAACAATATAGCCAAAAACAAACATCATCAGAAAATATAATCTGAGGATACCATCATTGATGATCAGCAAACCAGAATAATACCCGCCAGCAAACACAATACCAGCAACAACCTGCAAAGTAAGTCTAAGTATACAATATTTGATCTTAAAGATATAAAAACCAGTAAGATGATAGCAAAAAGTAAAGATAAGTCCACAAACAAAAGAATAACCAACTCCCTGGAGTTGTGTAATAAGATTCATTATTTTAATAGTTTATTAAATACCGTTTCCTTATTTTTTGTAAACTTCTTATTTGAAAGATAAGAAAACGAGTCAATATTTCCCTTAATCGTCACTTCATTTTTTTCCTGGTCTAATCTAATCAAAGACAGATCAGATCCCTTGATATTCAGATAGCCTAACGATGTTTCAATCAGAAACTCTAAAGAATCAAAGCTTTCAATTTTTTTGACTCCTGTCAGCTCTATGTTTTTTCTGTCTTTTAAATAAACATGATGATATGGTGTCTGTTCAAAATGTATTTGATTATCCATATGATTCTCCTTCCATTAAATCATATGAAAAAACAAGAAAAAAAGAACAAAAAGAGAACAATCAGTCCTCTTTTCGCTTTTCATCAACAATTTCATAAAGCATCGTACTTTCATCCTTTAAAACATGTTCTTTCAACGCTTTAACTTTAACAGTCAGGATCGTTCGTCCAAATTCAATTTCAATCAGGTCACCAACCTTCAGTTGCGTAGAAGGCTTCGCCACTCTGCCATTGACCTTGACCCTGTCACTTTGCGATATTTCTTTAGATAAAGTACGCCTTTTGATAATTCTTGAAACCTTTAAAAATTTATCTAATCTCATATTATTCACTCATAATACTGGTAATCGCAGGAACAACCTGTTTCTTACGGGAAATAACACCATTTAATGTTCCCTGACGATTAACCAGTTTAATATTAAATGCTCTTTCAACAAGTTCTGGACGTGGTCCACCAACAAAAATTTCACTGTTAGCATTGATGATATCAGTCAACAGCAACAAAGTAAATTCCAGATTATTATCAGATGCAAACCTGTTCATGTAATCCAGCATTTCATCTTTATATGCCATGAACCCTTCAATATCCATCGTATTGACCTGAGCAACGCCAACTTTCTGCTGATCAAAATTAAATTTCTTGTAATCCTGATTGAATATTTCTTCCACAGTTTTTCCTGCCAGAGAAGTTCCTGCCTTGAACATATCCATCGCGAATTCCTGAATATCCACACCGGCAATCGCTGCCAGTTTCTTGGCAATCTTCGTATCTAATGGTGTACAGGTTGGTGATTTAAACAGCAAGGTATCGGAAATAACCGCTCCTAATAGAATTCCAGCAATATAGGCAGGAATTTCTACATCCTGTTCTTCATACATTCTCGTCACGATCGAAGCTGTAGACCCTAGAGGTTCACCTCTAAACATCAACGGTCCTACCGTCTGAATATCAGCAACCCTGTGATGATCAACGATTTCAACGATATCCGCTTCTTCTATTCCTGGTATCGACTGCCCTCTTTCATTATGATCCACTAAAATAACTTTTTTTCTCAGACCTTTCAATAAAGCAAAACGTGAAATACTTCCTACGCAGCGATTGTTAAGATCAACAACCGGATAACCACGATATCTGGTTTCTGACATAACGTCTTTAACATAGTCCAATGTATCATCAGTTGTAAAGGATTTGATGTCTCCTTTGATCATGACATATTCAACTGGAATCGCCTGGATGATCTGCTGTGATGTCTGGTAAGTATTGAATGGTGTTGAAATAATAGAAATACCACGTGCTTTCATTTTTGCCAGCATATCATCATGCAGAGTATGCGAACCCGTCAAAATGACCAGTGATGGATCACAGTCAATAATCACATCAAGATCCTCATGTCTGTCACCGCCAACAACGACAACATCATTTTTCTTGACATGTTTTTTTGCTTCTTCACCAGTCATGGCCGCAATCTGAATATCTCCCTGAATGGTTTTGAGATTTTCATTGAGATATAGCACACTGGCCTCCAAAGTATCAATGATATTTTCTACTGGGGTTTTTGATTCCTTCAAAATACTTGAATCCCAACGATCCATATATCCCTCGATAATATTTGATGTTGACAGCAGTCCCAGCAGCTGACCATGGTCATCTAAAATTGGTGCTGATTTCAAATTCTGCTGTTTAAGCAAAAACCATGCGGTTTTTAGTGTCAGTTCTTTAGAAAAAACTGTAACTTTATCATAATTTAAGTCTTCAACTTTCTGTTTTACAGTTTTTAACAGCATTGGAATTTCCACATTGAAGCGTTTTAATACATATTCTGTTTCTCGGTTGACCTCTCCCAGTCTGACCGCTACAGCATTATACTTATGGGTTACATTCAACAAATGACTGTAAGCAATTGCCGAACAGATACTGTCTGTATCTGGATTTCTATGTCCGCTGACATATACGATATCACTCATGCTCCTATCCTCCTATTTATCCATTTTCTTTAAATAGCGATATACTGTTGGTTCCGAAACAGCTAATTTTTCAGCAACCAGAACAATGGCTCCTTTCACTTTAAAAGTTCCTTTTTCCTGAAGATATTTGACGACTTTGATCTTTTCATCAACATTTAATCGTTCAGCCAGAAAATAGCTTGGGAAGCCCATTTTTTCCAAACATTCCTTTATGTACATATCAATCATCTCATCTAATGGCGATGACAGTATTTCTACAGGATTATCCATTTTAAATTCAATTTCTTTTTCTTCTTTGACCCCTAATATTTTTTTAATTGTCGCAGTCAAATATTCCAAATCAGAAATATTGACATTGATGCATAACATGCCTACCGGCATTTCTTTACCATCTTCTTTGATAAAATAAGTTGCCGCTCTCATCAGCTTCCCATCCGGTCCAACGGTTTTGTAATTCATAACAAAATCATTATGAAGATACTGTTTCGTATCAAGATAGTGTAAAGATAAATTAGACAGCTTCGCACCAACTTCGCGGCCCGATAACTGATTATTCGCAATAGCTACAATTTCCTGTTCTTCACTCGTTAAATCATGCAAAGCTATTTCACAATTATCCCCTAAAGCTTTTCCTAAAAAATCCACCATCTTTGCATAAGGTTCTAAATACTTGTACATACTGCTCTCCTTTTTTTATTACGATAATAATTATATTTTTATTTTATCATCTTGATAAAAAATAAACAACAATTATTATCATAATAAAATATAGCCTCTGGTTTCCTTAATTATTCAGGCATAAAAAAAAGATAGTTACCTATCTTCTTTTCTTAGTTGTTATAGTCATCTTCAATTGTGCTGTCGACATCGTCTTCGATTTCGGATTCTTCCTCTTCTTCATTATAGATATCATTCATATCAATGTGTACTTCTTCAAATTTATGACGAGAACGCAGATCCCAGTTATTTTCTCCAACAGTAATAAAACGTCCATCTAAAGTAATATTGGTATAGAATAAAGATTCTTTTTCTTCTTTTTCTTCATCTTCAAAACCTTTGACTTCACTGACTTCCTGCCATAATTTATAAAAATTCACTGCTTTTTTCTTTTTCAGCATCAATTCATATGCTACATCTACCATTGATCTGTTTTTATCCATTGTTCTTCTCCTTACATTTCTTCTGGTGCACTGACACCAATTAAATTTAATGCATTTCTCAAAGTAATTCTTGTTGCTTCAACCAGCGCCAGTCTCTGGCTGGATAAAGCCATATTATTTTTATCAATAACATAACAGTCATTGTAAAAGCTGTGGAACAGTTGCGCAAGTCTTTGAATATAATTGGCAATCTTATGAGGACTTCTTGATTTTGCACTGTCAATGATTTCATTTCTAAATTCATTGATATGTTTCAGCAAATCAATTTCCTTATCATTAACCAGCAGTTCGTAATGATCAGCCATGGTCAGATCATTTTCTTTTGCCTGTTTCATGATCGAACACATTCTGGCATGAGCATATTGCGCATAATAAACCGGATTTTCATTAGATTTAGATTTAGCCAAAGTCAAATCAAAATCATAAGGTGTGTTAGCTGCTTTGGCAGCGAAGAAATAACGCGCAGCATCAACACCGATATCTTCGATCAGATCTTTGATCGTAATCGCATTTCCAGTACGTTTTGACATTTTAACAACTTCTCCGTTTTCCATCATTCTCACCATCTGCATGATATCAATATTCAACTGATCGCTGTTATATCCCAACGCCTGAATCGCTGCTTTCATACGATTGATATAGCCATGATGATCGGCTCCTAATAAATCCACCAAATATTCATATCCTCTGTCAAGTTTATTCAGATGATAAGCAATATCTGGTGTCAGATATGTGTAGCTGCCGTCTGTTTTAATCAGAACACGGTCTTTATCATCGCCAAATTCTGTTGATTTAAACCATAAAGCACCATCACTTTCATAAGTGTATCCTTTCGCTGTCAGCTTTTCAATCGTTGGCACAACCTTGTTTTCTTCATATAATGATGTTTCTGAGAACCAGACATCAAAAGAGACTCTAAATTCTTTTAAGATATCTTTGATTTTCTGCAGTTCATATGCAGTTCCTTCTTTTCTGAAGAACGAAATCACTTCTTCTTCTGGTGCATTTAAATATTTATCACCCTGTTCTTCCTTGATCCTTAAAGCAATATCTTTGATATCCTGCCCATGATAACCATCTTCAGGCAAATCAAAATCCAGGCCAAAAGCTTCACGGTATCTCGCAATCAGGGAAAGCGACAGATTATAAATCTGATTTCCGGCATCATTGATATAATATTCTCTGGTGACATCATAGCCAGCAGCGGCCATGATCCTGCAGATACTGTCACCTACAGCTGCTCCTTTAGCATGACCCAAATGCAGATCACCAGTCGGATTGGCTGAAACAAATTCAACATTATATCTGATTCCCTGTCCAGCATTGCTTTTCCCATAATCATCTTTTTCTTTAAGAACTTCGTTGATGATTGATGTCATGACATCTTTTTTCATAAACATATTGATAAATCCTGGTCCTGCAATCTCAATGGATTCAATATTTGCTTTTTCTTTATCCACATTAGCAATCAGCTCTTGGGCAATGATCCTTGGATTTTTCTTTAATACTTTTGTCAACTGCATAGCAATATTTGTTGCATAGTCACCATGCGCTTTTTCTTTAGGAATTTCTATTGTAATCTTTGTTTCATCATAATCGTCGCAAAAACCGCTCGCGATAATTGCATCTTTAAACGCTTTTTTCAGCGCCATTTCTATCTTATTTACAGCCATATACATCCCCCTTATCCTAAAGATATCCAATCGTTTATAAGTTACCATTTAGACTATATAAAGTCAATGTTTTTCAGCAAGCTTTCTTTTTAAAGCAGTGGCGCAATCACCCTTAACAGAACCTCAAAAAAGCCTTTAAACTTTTTAGAAACAACTTCCTCTTCGGTCATTTCATGGGATTTCTGGAAAACATCCATAAAATCCTTCTTCATATCCTTCAGACAGCTGCAGTTATAAAGATAAACCCCATTTTCAAAATGAAGATAAAGACTGCGATAATCAAGGTTGATCGTTCCAACCGTTGCACAGCAGTCATCAACCAGAAAATTCTTGGCATGAACAAATCCAGGTGTATATTCATAAATATGAATACCATGTTCGATCAGTTCACGATAATAAGAACGTGTTACCTTAAATACGATCTTTTTATCAGGAATAGCTGGTGTCACTATTCTGACATCAACCCCTCGTGTCGCCGCATTGATCAAAGCGTTCTGCAAAAGATCATCCAAAATCAGATATGGGGTTGTAATATAAACATAATGATGAGCCTGATTGATCATATTCAGATAGACAATTTCTCCAACCTGTTCACTGTCTAATGGTGAATCGGTATAGGCGACAACATATCCATCTCTTTGATCAAGACCATGATACTGTGGCAAATACTGACTGTAATCTTCCTGTGTATTCCGCGTTGCATTCCACGAAGACAGAAACATCATTGTCAGACTCCACACCGCCTGCCCCTCCAGCATGATTCCAGAATCTTTCCAGTATCCAAATCTTTCTACTTTATTGATGTATTCATCAGCGAGATTAAAACCACCGCTAAACCCAACAACACCATCAATAACAACTATTTTTTTATGATCTCGACTATTCATGGCCAGGGAAATAACGGGCACAAAAGGATTAAAGGCAATACTTTTAATTCCGTATTTTTCCAGTTCAAGATAATACTTACGGGGCAGTTTGGTCAGAGAACCAACATCATCATACATGAACCTGACTTCCACGCCTTCACTGGCTTTTTGTTTGAGAATATCTAAGATCATATGGAACATATAGCCTTCTTCAACAATAAAAAACTCCATAAAAATATATTTTCTGGCATTTTTCAGGGCTTTAAGCAATGGTGCAAACGCTTCTTCACCAGAAGAAAAATATGTGACATTCTGACCATAGAAAGGAGAAAATCCCTGATTTTTCAAATAAGTCAGCTGTCCTTGGATATTTTCATCATCAATTCTGCCAATCAGATCGTTTTCAATGCGATTATTTCTGATCTGCTGCATCTGGCAATCAAAAGCCTGACGCAATTTCTTAGCCGGTTTTTTATTGCCAAGAAAAATATAAAGCATTCCTCCAACAAACGGAAAGAAAAATATCAGCACGATCCAAATGATCTTATAGCTACTGGCTTCTTCTTTAGCTACCAGAAAAATAACGACCGCCACACCAATCACTCTAAACATTATTTTAAAAATGAATGAAGATTTCAGATAAAAATAAGCAAGAGAAACGAGCAGAATCTGTAAGGCAATAAGAATCGCTGATACCAGCAGTTTATTCATCAGCAGTTTTTTTGATTCCGCTACGCTCATCCAATCACCTCATAATTCACCATCATATAAACCTCACTTATTTTTTCTTTCTGATCACTTAAAATATACTTCATCTTGATATGATGTCCTTTTTCTAACAATACCAGTTCACTATAGAGATCTATCATCCCATAAGGTGTCTGATAATGATTAAAAACACGACGATGATAAGATAGATTCAGCATGGAACTTCCATGAGTCAAAATAACATCCTGACCTCTAATCGTTATCTCTATTTTTTTATCATCATGAAAAAAAGAAATTCTTTCTTTTGTTTCATCCTGCAGATAAGTTCCTCTGACCTTATACTGCACAGTTTCATGATGATCTGTATATTTAAAAATGCTTTTATAGTTCAGCTGTATTGTTTTTTTCATTTTATCACCGTGCATATTATAACATAAAATGGTAAAAATGATATTGGTGATTATATGAAGAAAGCAGGGAAGTTCATCCTGACCATCATGATCTTAGGCTGCAGTGCTATTTTTCTCTTATATCTGACGGCATTTCTGATCGGTGAACCCGACTTGAATAAAGACCGTTATCTTAAGCTTTATGATGACCAGGACGAATTATTCTATCAAAGCATCAACAATTACAGTGGGCAGTATGTTGCCCTTGAAGATGTCAGTCAGTATTTCAAGGATGCAATCGTTGCCATCGAAGACAAGCGTTTTTATCAGCATCATGGTTTTGATATCATCGGTATCACCCGTGCGGTGAAAGCCAATCTGACCGAAGGAAGCACATCTCAGGGAGCCAGCACCATTACCCAGCAGTATGCCCGTCTGCTCTATCTGACCAATGAAAAAACATGGTCAAGGAAAATCAAAGAAGCTTTTTATACCATGCAGCTGGAAACGCATTTAAGCAAAGATGAGATTCTAGAAGGCTATATCAACAATGTTTATTTTGGTCATGGTATCTATGGCATCGAAAACGCCGCAAAGTATTTCTATAATAAATCAGCCAAAGACCTGTCATTAAACGAAGCAAGCATGCTGGCTGGTGTCGTCAATGGGCCACAGTACTTTTCCCCGCTGATCGATGAAAAACAGGCTCGAGAAAGGCAAAGCATCGTCCTCCAGGCAATGCTTGATAATGACTATATCAGCGAAAAGCAGCTGCAGAAAGTCAAAAAGGAAGAGATGATCCTCTCTGACAGCCATGAAATCCAGGAAAACATGTCAACATTCTACTATAAAGATACTGTTATCGAAGAACTGGAAAGCTTAGGTTATTATAACAATCAGTATTTAAACAAAGGACTCAATATCTATACAACCTTTCATGCCGAATACCAGAATCAGCTCAATCAGGCTATCAAAGAAAACAAGAGCGACAGTGAACTGCAATGTGCCTTTGTCGTTACTGATCCTCAAACCAGCAGCCTGCAAGCCGTAGTCGGTGGCATGGACTACTCTTCTTCACAGTATAACCGCGCCACCAAAGCCAACCGACAGATCGGCAGTACCGTCAAACCGCTGCTTTATTATTTAGCCTTGGAAAACGGTTTTGATGCAACCACGCAATTTGTTTCTGAACCAACAACCTTTCAGCTCGGTGATGGTTCATCATATTCCCCACAGAACTTCCATAATAAGTATGCCTATAAAAATGTTACTTTGGCTCAAGCCATTGCTGTCAGTGATAATATCTACGCCATGAAAACACATCTGTTCCTAGGCACAGATCTCCTTTATCAGTTTTTAAATGAATACGACCTGGACGTCAAAAACAATGCTTCTTTAGCACTCGGTACTGTCAATACTAATGTTTATGAACTGGCTAACATCTACACCAATATCGCTGCTCAAGGTCGCTATGATCATCTTTATACCATCCAAAGAATCGAAGATGACCAGGGCAACATCATCTATGAACATCAAAGCGAAACCAAACAAACCTTAAACGAAGCAACATGTCTAGAACTGTCACAGCTTTTAACAGGCACCTTCAACAGCCAGTTTTCCACATATTTATCAGCCACCATGGCCTCATATGATCTGGATTTCACTGTTGCCTGCAAAACCGGCAGTACCGACTATGATAATCTGGCAGTTGCCTATACACCAGACATCCTTGTAGCTGGATGGACCGGCTATGATGATAATCGAAAAATGGAAAGCAGCAACGAAAAAGCTTTTGCAAAAGAAATCGTGGTTGCTTTACTGGAATATGAAAATGAAGAAAACGGCATGAACTGGTATGAGCCCGATAATGACCTGATGGCGATTGCCATTAATCCTCTCACCGGTGAAAATGATGAAAACGGCATCATCTACTGGTTCAAAAAAGAAGATTATCATCTCAGTGCTTGATAATTGATAAAAGATAGCTTATGATATGACATGGTGATAAATATGTTGAAGAATTCTTTTTGGGGAATTATGAAAAAAGCGGAATGGGATTATGAAGATAGTCATAAAATATTAGAACCTATCATCGAATTTCTGTCAATGCATAGCGATAAATATATCTTTTCGTTTCATGATACAATGTCAGAACTCCTGTATAATCTTGATCGTGAAGAAATTGCCAAACCATTGATTGAAAAAGGAATTTATAACGATGATGATTTTCTCTATCAGCGCTGTTACGCATTGACCACTGGCAATAAATTTTATCATGATATTATTCATGGTATCAAACGGCTTGACGGTGATCTACAGTTTAAGCCTTTGCTTAATGTACCGCGCCAGGCCTGGGCCAAAAGAAATAAACAGTCGATGATGAAATATCCACATACTCCCAAATATGAAATCAAATCAAAAAACAACCAGAAATACTGGTCGTAGAAGTCCTTTGTGACTTCTTTTTTATTCAAAATAATGATTTATGTATTATAATATAAATAAAAGAAAGGAGCGTTGTTTATGAATGAAGTTTTTGAATTTTTAAAAAATGCCAATACATATTTTCTGGCAACGAATGATGACGGTCAACCAAGAAACAGACCATTTGGAACGATTGATCTATTCAATGATAAACTATACATCCAGACGGGGCTATGTAAAGACTGCGCCAAACAGATGATCAAAGATCCAAGAATCGAAATATGTGCAATGGATAAAGACAGATGGATCAGAGTGCAGGCCAATGCCTATCTTGATGAAAACATCGAAGCTCAAAAACACATGCTTGATCAGTATCCTTCATTACAGGCAATGTATCAGCCAGGTGATAATAATACCGCTGTTTTCTATCTGCAGGATGTAAAAGCTACGATCTCATCTTTTACTGAAGAACCAAAAGTTTTTGAATTTTAAAATGGAAAAGAATTAAATCTTTTCCATTTTTTTTACTCGATATCCTGCTTTTTCAATGATCCTGATAATTTCCTGCTCATCAATCATCCTATTAGCTTCGATAACAGCCATATGATCATCGATTTCTCCACAGGCCAAATAAGGAACCTGATTAATTATTGTTTGAATTTGTATCTTACAATGCTGACAGCGAATACCTTCAATTTCTACTTTTCTCCTGTCAACGATCTGATTAAGATACTTGACAGAACACGAGTCAGTTCCTCCACCACAGCAGTCACCTTCACCTTTTAAATGTTTTCGTGAACTTTTTAAAGCAACGATCACCGCTACAGTCAGAATCAACAAAACCAAAACTGTTCCCATTGTAATCTCCTTTACTGACAGTGATGATCTTTTTTATATTCATCAAATAATGAACTGTGACATAGCGACTGCCCACCACACGCTCCACAATTGCCACCACACGATGACTTTCCTTTTTTTCTATCATTTCTGATTGAGCGTACAGCCAGTACAGCAATTGCGATAACGATCAGCAATACTGCTAATGTTGGTAGATTCATCGCCGTCACCTCCTTCTAGGCATTAAAATTCATTTTTAAGTGCTGTGTTTTTTTTGCTGGTCTAAACAGCAGATACAGCAGGATTGCTACAACACCTATCGCTACGATCGTACCTGCTCCAAACGTTCCATAGATAAACAGATTGCCTAACTGATAAATGATCAGTGCAATGGCATAGGCAAATACACATTGATATGATATCGCAAAAATCGTCCATTTGGTATTGTTCATTTCTCTTTTTATAGCACCGATGGCTGCAAAACATGGTGCACACAACAGATTGAAAGCTAAAAATGAATAAGCCGATACTGCAGTAAATTCCATTGCCATCGTTCCCCAGATTTCTGCACCATCTTCAGCTACTTCACCAAAGCCATACAACTGACCAAACGTTGCTACTACATTTTCTTTAGCAATCAGACCTGTGATCGTTGCCACCGCTGCTTTCCAGTCACCCCAGCCCAGTGGTGCAAAGATCCAGGCAAATGTTTTACCGATTGATGACAATAAACTGTTATTCAGTTCTTCAACCATACCGAAACTTCCATTTTCAAAGCCATAAGCCTGCAGGAACCATAAGACGATCGTTGATAACAGAATAATCGTACCAGCTTTTTTGATAAAAGACCATCCTCTTTCCCACATACTTCTTAATACATTTCCTGCTACTGGTAAATGATAAGAAGGCATTTCCATAACAAACGGCGCTGGATCACCAACAAACAGTTTCGTTTTCTTTAAGATAATTCCCGAAATGATGATTGCTCCCATGCCCAGAAAATACGCTGATGGGCTAACCCAGGCAGCACCATTGAATATCGCGCCAGCAATCAAAGCAATAATTGGCAGTTTCGCTCCACAAGGAATAAACGTTGTTGTCATGATCGTCATTTTACGGTCACGATCACTTTCAATCGTACGACTGGCCATAACTCCAGGGATTCCACATCCAGTTCCAATCAGCATAGGAATAAAAGATTTTCCCGATAAACCAAATTTTCTGAAAATACGATCCATGATAAATGCCACTCTGGCCATATAGCCACAGTCTTCCAAAATAGCCAGGAAGAAAAATAAAACAAACATCTGTGGAACAAAACCTAATACTGCTCCAACCCCAGCAACGATTCCATCAAGAATCAGCGCTGATAACCATCCTGCACAATGAATTGAAACCAGAAAATTTTCAATCATTGGTGGAATAATTTCACCAAATAAAATATCATTGGTCCAGTCAGTCACAAACGTTCCAACTGTCGTTACAGAAATATAATAAACAAACCACATAACAACCGCAAAAATCGGTAATGCCAAAACACGGTTGGTCACAATTCTGTCGATCTTATCTGAAACTGTTAACGCCCCCTGATTGGCTTTTTGATAGCAATCTTTAATTATTGCCGTAATATATGTGTACCTTGCATCGGTAATGATCGATTCACTGTCATCATCCATTTTTTCTTCCGTTGCAGCAATTACCTTTTCATTGATCTGTATAGATAAAGTTTCTACTATTTTTTCATCTCTTTCAAAAAGTTTTACCGCATAAAACAGTCTTTTACCTGCTGGTACAGTTTCTGGCAGATCCTGTGCCAGCAAATCAAGCACATCACTGATATCTTTATGATAAATGTTTTTTGCTGATGAAACCGTCCCGGCTGCTGCTTTAACTGCTGCCATCAGTTCTTTGATACCTTTCGCTTTCAAAGCAGAAATTGGCACTACTGGACAGTCTAATTCTCTTGAAAGTCGCTGATAATCAATATGATCTCCTCTTTTTTCAATGATATCCAGCATATTAACTGCCACAACAACAGGTATACCTAATTCCAGCAGCTGTGTTGTCAAATACAGATTTCGTTCCAGATTGGATCCATCAACTATATTTAAAACTACATCGACTTTTTCATTCAATAGAAACTGTCGCGATACGACCTCTTCTAATGTATATGGAGATAAAGAATAAATCCCTGGTAGATCTGTGATCTTGATTTCCTTATCTTTTCGATAAACCCCTTCTTTTTTTTCAACAGTTACTCCTGGCCAGTTTCCTACAAATTGTGTAGCGCCAGTTAAATGATTAAACAAGGTTGTTTTTCCACTATTGGGATTTCCTGCTAATGCCACTTGAATAGTCATAATATCCTCCTATATGTTACCTTTTGCTAACTCAAAACCAAAATAAATTGCTGCTTATGCAACTTCGATCATCGCAGCATCTTCTTTTCTTAATGATAATTCATAGCCACGTACTGTGACTTCTACTGGATCACCTAATGGTGCCACTTTTCTGACATAAATACTGACCCCTTTGGTAATACCCATATCCATGATCCGGCGTTTGACAGCGCCTTTCCCTGTCAGTTTAACTACTGTTACAGTTTGGCCAATCTTTACATCTTTTAGCGTCATAATATCCCCCCCTATATCATAATTTTTTTTGCCAGTTCTTCATTTAAAGCAATACGCGTATCTTTGATCCCGACAATAATGTTGCCACTAACCTTATGCAAAACAACAACACTTGTCCCAGGCACAAATCCCAGATTTTCCAGATGATGTTTTGTATCTGGTTTTCCACCAACTTTTTTAATAGTATTGACTTCATCGATTCCAGCAAATGTTAAAGGCATCATACTTCCTCCTGTTAATTAGTTAATGCTAATCATATTAGTTTATGCTAACCATAATCCATAAAATATAGTTAGATTTATCTAACTCAATTAAAATATACTTCTTTTTTATAACGATGTCAAGGTTGTTTCAGCATTAAAATTGCTTAAAAATATAAAAAATGATAAAATGTCGTTTAAGAGGTGAAAATCATGAACTTACAGGAATCCGGAGAAATGTATTTAGAAACAATTCTTGTTTTATCAAATAAGAATAAAGATGTTCGATCTATCGATATCGCCAGATATCTTAATTATTCAAAACCAAGTGTCTCACGTGCCATCAGTCTTTTAAAAAAAGATGAATATGTCGTTGTCGACAGTAAAGGCTACATAACATTAACAGAAAAAGGAAAACAGACTGCCGACATGATTTATGATCGTCACAGTTCTCTGTCTGCATTTTTTGAAAGCATTGGTGTAAGCAAAGAAACCGCTGCTCAAGATGCCTGTCGGATCGAACATGTTATTTCTGACGAAACAATGAATAAAATAAAAGAACTTATGAATAAATAAGTTCTTTTATTTTACAAAAAAAGGTAAGTTTCCTTACCTTGCTTTGTTTCTTTAATTATCTTATGGAAAAAAGGAAAAAGGAATAAGGCTAAATTTATTGTATGAACGTTATCCACAAGAAAATTAAATGAAAAAGATAGCTCCGATTACAACCATGATATCTAACACCAAGGCTATGAGACTGCTTTTTAGTTTTCTGTTCATAGTCTTCACCTGCCTCTTTAGTTATACTTTGCTAACTATGGTTATATGTTAGCATTAGCTAACTTATTTGTCAATAGTTTCTGGATAATAAATTTTCGAATCGGTCTTATTTTCTTTAGCCTTGATAATCGCTCCTACGATTTCTGAAACATCCGGCAGAGAAGTAAGCTGATGACCCTTGATAATTTCTATTTCTCTAATATCATCTTTATTGCCATAATGCAGATAAGGTATCTGCATCTGATCATCTCCAAACACATAGTAACGAGGATCGTACCCTGCTTTTAAACATTGGGTTTCGATCAATGATTTCTGCTTTGCCGATTTATAATCTTCATAAACAAAAAGTTTTCTATTTAACAGTCGCTGGCAGAGATCACTTAAAATCGTATCGGGATGCTGACTGAGTTTTCTAAAATAATAAAAACAGATATATTCATCTAAATTCAGATAATCCTGAATACTCACATCATGATTAATAAAAGGCAAAAGATATTCCAAATCACAGTTAATCTTTTTCTGTTTATACAAATCACTGATTCTTCTAAAAATACTGATAAGAATCTGCTCATAACAGCGTGTTGTTGGGTGATAGTAAACCTGCCAGTACATATGATAACGAGCCAGTATATAATTTTCGATGGCCTGAACTCCCGAATATTTATAAACGATCTTTCCCTGTCTGACCTGCATGACCCGCAGGATCCTTGATAGATCAAACTGGCCGTATGTTGTTCCAGTAAAATAGCTGTCGCGAAGGAGATAATCCATTCTGTCGGCATCGAGCTGACTGGAGATCATCTGAATCAGGATATGATTAGGATGCGTCTTATCAATAACACTGGCAACGTCATGACTTAAACCTTTGACACAGTCTTCGAGAATATGATGAATTTCCTGATCTTCTTTAATAATTCTGACTGTATATGCTTCATGTTTCTGCTGGAAAATATTTTCAAAGCAATGGGAAAATGGACCGTGACCCAAATCATGAAGCAAACCGGCAATCATCACGGTCAGCTTTTCGTAATCATTTAAATAATCACCAATAACGCTTTCTTCCAGCATTCTTCTTACTACGGCATAGACACCTAAAGAATGTGTAAAACGTGAGTGTTCTGCACTTTGAAAAACCTGATGAATCCCGCCAAGCTGTTTGATCCTTTTCAGTCGTTGCATCGCTGCTGAATTGATCAGTTTTAAAACAACATCATGATCAACATGGATATAATTGTGGATTGCATCGCGAAAGACTTTCTTTTCTTTTAATTCCTGACTTTTTAATGTAAATTTTACTTTTTTCATGATCATCTCTCCTGCTTCGTTATTTTTATTCTAACAAAATAATATTTATAAAAAAAGTTCATATGCTTTGTCATTTGTAAAAAAAAGCATATAATAAAAAGAAAGATGGAGGTGCGAAAAATGTTGAATAATAATGTCGCAAATTTACTGAATGATCAAATTAATAAAGAAATGTATTCTGCTTATCTGTACCTGGATTTTGCGAATTTCTATACTGCAAAAGGTTTAGATGGCTTTGCTAACTGGTACAGGATCCAGGCCAAAGAAGAAATGGATCATGCGATTGGTATTTTAAACTATCTACAGGATAATGATTATGTTGTCACTTTATCAGCCATTGCCAAACCTGATAAAGAACTGAAAAATCTGGATGACCCACTGAAATATGCTCTTGAACATGAACAGTATGTTACTGAACTGATTCATCATATTTATCATGAAGCTCATCAGCTGCACGACTATCGTACAATGAAATTTTTAGACTGGTATGTTGAAGAACAGGGCGAAGAAGAAAAGAATGCTAATGACCTGCTGACAAAATTCTCATTATTTGGTCATGATCCTAAAGCTTTATATCAATTAAACAGCGAACTGGCAACCAGAACATATACGACGGCTTCAATTTTAGCCAGTGAATAAAGGTTTTTAAAGTTTATCTTAAGAATTCTATTCTTACTGGATAAACTTTTTTCTATGCAGTATAATCACTGCGAAGGAGGAATTTCATGATATCAAATTTTCATACTCACACATACCGCTGTCACCATGCCTATGGCAGCGATGAAGAATATGTTCAATGTGCCATTCGCGCAGGAATAAAACAACTGGGCTTTTCTGATCATACTCCCTGGCATTACCATTCTCATTTTCAGCCAACGATGCGCATGAATGAAAATCAGCTCGACGAATATATTGAAAGCATTTCTACCCTCAAAAACAAATACAAAAATCAGATTGATATTCTTATCGGTCTGGAGTGCGAATACTTTGAAAAGTATATTCCCTGGCTTAAAAAAACGATCAAAGAAAAAAATATTGATTATATCATTTTAGGGAATCATTATTATCAAAGCGATGAAACACATATTTACTTTGGAACACCGGTAACCAGAAAACTCTTTCAAAGCTATATCGAACAGTGTTTGAAAGCTATCGATACGGGTCTGTACAGTTATATCGCACATCCTGATCTGGTATATTATGATGAAGATCCCCAGTTTTACAGACAAGAAATGACCAAACTCTGTCAGTATGCCAAAAAGCACGATGTTCCTCTAGAATTCAATCTTCTTGGTTTTGTTTCCGGAAGGCATTACCCTGCTCAAAAATTCTGGGAAATTGCCAGTGAAAACGGCAATAAAGTGATTATTGGTTTTGATGCTCATACTCCTGAAAGTCTGCTCGCTCATCAAGCTTATCAGCAAGCCAAAGATTATCTGCAGCAGTTGAATCTTGAAATCGTAGAAACAGTAAAGACGCTCAAATGAGCGTCTTTTATGCTTTATATATTTTTTCATCAAACATTTTTTCTTTCTTGGCAACAACAATAGAAGTTACCGAATCTCCGGTAACATTTAAAGAAGTCACCAGCATTTCAATTGGTCTGTTGATTGATAGAATCAAAGAATAAGCCAGCAAGGCCGCATCATTGGTATAGCCCATTCCTGTTAAGATCGTAAAGAGAATGATTGCTCCTGCTCCTGGTGCAGCTGGTGTTCCTATCGATGCAATCAATGCTAGAACTGCAATGATCGTCATCGAAACAAAATTCACATCATATCCTGAGCTGGCAGCAATGAAAATCGCTGCAATAACCTGCATGATGGCTGTTCCATCCATATTGATCGTCATTCCCAGTGGCAGAACAAACGAAGCAATCTGTTCACTGACACCCATTTCCTTGACCGTTGTTTCTTTATTCAAAGGCAGGGTTGCCGCACTGGAAGAAGTTGAAAATCCAAATAAAACAACTTTAACGATTTTTCTCATAAATGGTCTTGGATCAAGCTTGGCCATCGTCATCAGATAAAGCGGATATGCCATGACCAGATACAGCAGCAAGGCAAACAGCACCGTCACCACATAAGCCAGTGCCGGTAACAGATAATTGATTCCATAAGCTGCAAAAGTTCTGGTTAACAGACAGAAGATAGCATATGGTGCAAATTTATTAATAACAAAAGACAGGCAGACAGAAATAATTTCACTGATTTCAACTAGCAGTTTCTGTACTGTCGATGCTTTATTTTTCAACGTATTCATGGCCAGTCCCACAGCTACAGCCAAGAAAACAATTGCCAGAACCCCTCCATTGTTTGTAAATGCAGAGACAAAATTATTAGGTATAATCGACAATACGATCGTCAGTGGATTACTTCCTGTTGCCCCTTCCTGAATGGCGATATCTGTTGCATTCACTGACTGAAAAGCTCCCATCTGATAAACAAAAGTTCCAATCAATCCAGCAAAAATCAATGCCACTACCGTTGTTTTAAAAAACGTCGCTATTGTTCGTGATGAAATTCTCCCCAGTTTTTTTGTATCCGTGATTACCGTTATTGCTAAACAGATCGAAACAAAAACCATCGGTACAATGATCAGCTGCAAAGCATTGATAAACAGCTGTCCAACGATATAAAAGATGCCAATAGCCTGATTAGCTCCTTCAGCAGTAATATCCTGAAAAAAGATGTTGTTGATAAATGTCCAGGTATCACTTTGACCACTTTCAATAAGATTCTCTCTTAGAAAAATACATCCCAACCCCACAACAATTCCGCATATCAAAGCAATAATCATTTTCTTGGCCAGTTTTTTTCCATCATTCTTCTTTTTCAAATTAAAAACCTCCCAACAAAAAATCCCCAAATTATCAACATTATACATCTATTTTCATATTTTTCAACTTTAATATGAAAAATCTTTTTATTCATATTCTATCGAAAAAAACTTATGAAGAATATCTTTCGTTACTTCAATATTTTCCTTATCGGCCAAAATTGTCAGATGATCCCCCAGATGAAGAACCGTATCACCACGAGGAACAATGTCATCTATCCCTCTAGTAATATTAATAATCAGACATTCTTTGGGCAAACCAATATCCTTGATAGGCAGATCAAGGCAACATGATCCTAACTCTAGCGAATAATGAAGAATAATCTTACTCTCTAAAACATCATCGTTTTCATCTTTAACCATTCTTTGCAGCAAACTATGATAAATTGGTTCACATCTCAACAAATTGGCAACAACATAACCAACGAACGCACAGACAGAAATTGCCAGAAACTGTGACAGACTGCCACACATTTCTGCAATCAAAACAATTCCTGTAATAGGTGCTCTGACAATTCCCGCAAACAGGCCTGCCATCGCTACAACGATGTAATTATTGAAATAAATGGCATCGACACCGCAGTATCCAGTGACGATCAGAGCATAGCCACTGCCAATCAGACTTCCAAGTACCAGCAACGGAAAAAAGATTCCTCCTGGTGCCCCTGAAGCAAACGATAAGACCGAAAAGGCAAACTTGCATACCAGCAATAATAAAACCGTCGAAATGACAAGATGACCATCATGAATCATATCAACAATATGATGTCCACCACACAAAATCTGTGGATAAATAATCATGACCAGTCCTGATACAAATAATGGAATAAAAATCTTATATTCTTTTTTCAGACATCGGATCCTGTCAAATCCTTTTAAAAACAGCATCGTCATCTTATTATAGACAACTGCCAGCAAGCCAGTCACAACTCCCAAAATGATCAGATAACCATACTGCTGCAATGGCAGACTCTCTACCAAAGGAAAATAAAGTGATGGCGTCATGTCAAAGAGATTTTTACTGATAAAATCTCCTGTCAGAGAAGCCACCATTACCGAAGCAAGTGCTAAAGGTGAAAAATTCTTATGAATTTCTTCCAAAGCAAAAAGCACCCCAGCTAATGGAGCATTAAAAGCCGCTGATAATCCTGCTGCTGCCCCACAGGTCAGCAAAAACTTTTCTTCAATTTTTATACGGTGGAACAGCTGAGCTATGCCTTTTCCGACCATCGCTCCCAGCTGAATGCTCGGTCCTTCTCTTCCCAGTGACAAACCACCAACAATAGCCAGTGTGCCCGCAGCCATCTTCGCTATAATTACACGCCACCATTTTTCATCAATTTTATCAATCATTTCTGCTTCAACCTGCGGAATCCCGCTTCCTGAGATAAATGGTTCATACCTTAAAAACAAAGCAATGACAAAGCCCAGACACATTAATAAAACAAACAAGGCAATGATGTATATATGATTATTTTGCACAAAAGCAGCAATCTTAAAACAGATTTCTTCGCCATGTGCCAGCAAATAACGATACAGACAGGCTATCAGCCCAGCAAAAGCACCAACCAGCAGCCCTTCCATAAGCAGTATATTATTAAAATGAGGCTTTGATTTAAAATAATCCGTTAACGAAAACTCTTTTTTATCCATAATACTCTCCCCTTAACTATCATGGTAGTGTCAAAAACAGTTAATTATTTTTTATAATTTTTAACCATAAAACCCCATTCTACCTTGGTTTTTTATATATTTTGTTTAATTTCCCCTGAAATTAATCTATAAACTTAACCATTTTTTCTATACAAAAAAGG
>CASETM010000007.1 GCA_949290865.1 uncultured Bacillota bacterium | reverse complement strand
TATATCTTTCGTTTAGAAGTTGAAGAAGACAATGAAAGAGCCGTTCATGTTTATCAGAAAGCTGGTTTTACCGTTTTGCCCTATTTAGAAATGAAAAAGGAATAAAATAATTACTGATTAAAGAAATAGTGTTTGCTGTTTTTTTTTTGCAAATGAAATAAATATTTCATTTTATAAATTAATGAAATATTAATATTCATTTTACCTGGTGTTGATTTTACTTCTGTTTATCCATGATAAGATATCGATGTCATAAAGAGGAGGATATTACAGTGAAAAAATCAATGACACAATCTCAAAAATTAATGACGTTTGTTTTAAGTATGTCATTATATGGATTAGCAACTTTATTTACGGAAATGATTCCATCATTTCAAATTGGAATTATTGAATTATCAGTAGAGTATTTCTTATTTATACCTTTGGTATTGGCATTCTTGTTTGATCCTATGTCAGCAGCACTAGGGGCAGCGACAGGAGAACTGGTATTTAGTGAAATTATGCTTGGACAGTTTGGTGGTTTAGGTGAACTGGAAAAATTTATAACATTAACAATAGGTATTTATATTGCTGGAAGACTTGTCAAAGATCCTAGAAATATAAAAAGTGTTGCCTTTGCTTCAATACTGGCCGTTATTATTCAGCAGTCATTAGGATGTATTGTTGATATTTTAAAAGTTCAATTTGCAGTTGAAGAGTTTGAAGCTGTTGCAGGATTACCAGAATCAGTTTTCTTTACTGAAGGCTTTGCCTGTTTAAATGATATTTTATTCTCTGGTATTTTATTTGCTATGTTACCAAGTATGTATCTGGTACCAAAACTATATGGAAAAATTGAACCATTGTTAGGAGTATCACCGCGCGATGAAAATACAATGATTGCTGGTGGTGAAAAGATCAGTTTAAAAACTATTGGATTATGCTTGATTGCTTTTATGGCTGCTGTAGGAGGAGAATTCTTAGCCGAAAATGGTATGGCCATTATTGATTGGGAAGCTTCATGGGCAGGAAATGGAAATGCGATGATGATGAGTGGTATCGTTGCCGGTATTGTTATTATTTGCGCCATGACTTTTATGAAAAAAAGAAAAGAGGTTAAATTATGATCGAGATACGTGACTTGAGTTTCACATATCCCGGAGCAGATAACCCAACTTTAAAACATGTTGATTTAAAAATTAAGAAAGGTGATTTTGCCGCAATTATTGGAAACAATGGTTGTGGCAAATCAACTTTATGTAAAACATTGAATGGACTGATTCCTAGATTTATTTCCGGGGAAATGACAGGTGATATATTTTTAGATAATAAAGATATTAAATCTATGGATATTGGAGAAATTGCAAAAAAAATAGGTTATGTCTATCAGGACTTTGAAAATCAGATTGTATGTCCTACAGTATTGGAAGATGCTGCGTTTGCCTGTATGAATTTTGGGGAAGAAAATTATAATGAGCGAGCGTTAGAGGTTTTAGATATATGTGATTTGCGTAGTCGTAAAGATGATTATATCTGGCAATTGTCTGGTGGACAATTACATTTGTTGGCTTTAGCTGGAGCTGCGGCTTTATCACCAGATATTCTGGTTTTGGATGAACCGATTGCTCAACTGGATCCTAAACATGCCAAAAGAATTTATGAAGTTTTAAAAGAACTGAACGAAAAATATCATAAAACGATTATAGTTATTGAGCATCATACAGAATATATCGCGCAATATTGTCAACATGTCATTTTTATGAAAGAAGGAAAGGTACAATGGCAGTTACCTGTAAATGAAGCTTTGACCAGAGTTGAAGAGTTAGAAAACAGTTTTATTTTTCCACCTCAAGTTACTGTTGCTGCTAAAAAACTGAAAGATTTAAATATATATGATCCTGAACAGCCTTTACCAACTACTGTTACAGACGGCTTACATTATTTTCCCAAACATCATATGGTTATTGATGTAACAAAGAAGAAAAATAGAATTCATGAAAGTGAACCCGTTATCCAATTTAAAAATATATCGTTACAGTATTGTAGCGTTAAAGGTAAACCGCATGAATTAATGAAAGATTTTCATTTGGATATTTTTCATGGGGATAAAATTGCTTTGATTGGGTCTAATGGTGCTGGTAAGTCATCACTGATGAAAATGATGGTCGGTTTGATTAAACCACAGAAAGGACAGGTCGAAATCATGGGACATAACACCCGTGATTATTCGGCGGAACAGCTTTCTTCATATATATCGTTGGTATATCAGAATCCGGAAGAAATGTTTATTAAAGACAGTATCAAAGCAGATATTGAGTTTGCGATGAAAGAACGAGGTATAGAAGGGTATGAACAACGTGCCCAGGAATTAATGAAGCTCTTTCGTCTTGAAGATATTCAGCACCGGGATGGGCGATTATTATCAGGTGGGCAAATGAGAAGAGCTTCACTAGCTATTGGAGTTGCTTTAAAACCAGCAATATTGCTGTTAGACGAACCAACAGCCAATTTGGATATTGCGACTCGTAAAGAAATTATAAAGACATTAGATATTTTAAAAGATGTTATTGAAACTGTGGTTATCGCAACTCATGATATGCAGTTAGTTTGTGACTGGGCTGAACGAATCATTGTTTTATCTGCTGGGTATATTGTTAAAGATGGAAATCGTGATGAAGTTTTTCAGGATCGTTATGTTCGTCAGATGGTTGGAATTGAACCACCACAAATTTATCAGATGGGAGAAGCTTTGAATATTCGCTGTTATGAAATTGATGAATTTATTCAGGCTTATTGTTGTCAGTAAAGGAGAATAGAAAAGTGTTACAGAAATTATCGCAGAATATCTTAGATAAATTCACAATTGAATTTTTAAGAAATCAGGTCTTAAAGAACGCTTATGGTAATGATGATACAGTGATTGCAAAATTGGATCCACGAATATTATTGTGCTGGTATTTGTTTTTTGGATTAATTCCTTGGTTTTTAAATGATTTGGTCATTTTAATGGGTCTGTTCTTTTTTGTGGTATTCACAACAAAACTGGCAAAAATAGCACCATTAGTTTTATTTTTGTTTTGTATAGGTGTATTCTCGCAAACAGGATATTTATTTGTAACCGCATTATTTTTTGGTGGAGGAACGACAACAATAGTCCCTTTGCTGATCATGACTTTAAAAGTGGCAGTTACTTCGCTGGCATCAATTACTGTCTTTTCAGGGTTGAATCCTGATCGTCTGGCAACAGGTTTGATGTACTTTGGCTGTCCTGATCAATTAACATTCAGTATCTCTTATGCATTTAGAATGTTGCCTATTTTAATGGAAGAGTTTCAGAATGTTTTGCTTTCTTATCGTTTACGTGGTAAATCACCATCGCGTAAGACTTTTTTTGGGAAAATCAAGTATCTGATTTATCAGATAAAAATCATTATCATGTCATTTTATCCATTGATGTTAAATACTGCAAAACGTTCACGAACAACTGTTGAAGCACTAGAATTAAAAGGTTATCGCTATGCCAATGAAAACAGGATTGTTAGAAAAATAAAACTGCAAACATTAAAAATAAGAAAAAATGATATCGTTTTTATTGCGGTTTCATTTGTTTGGGTTATTTCGCTGATACAGATAAGCATGATATTATGAGGAGGATATTTATGAAAGTTGATTTTCATACACATGGAAAACTGGCAAAAAAATTGCCGTTTTCTAAAAAGTATACAGATTTATTATTTCAGAAGGCTAGGAAAAAAGGGCTCGATGCCATTTGTTTAACTGAACATTTTAATACTTTATCTTTTCGTGAAATGTACAGTTATATTTATTCTCAGTATGAGCATATTGGAGATGCCTGCAGGACCAAAGATGGCTTACTGATTTTTTTTGGAATGGAGGTTGATATTGCTGAGGGTGGGCATACTTTGGTTATTGGTCATTATCAGGATATTGTTTCTTTAAATATGAAATTAGATGAATATAAAGAAAAAGGCAATTTTTTATCATTTGATCAGTTATGTGAAATTGTGAAATCTTACGATGTTTTATTTGGAGCGGCACATCCATTCCGTCAGGGAAGTCATATTCCCGAGTTGTCTGCTAAGCAATTAAGCCAATTTGATTTTTTTGATTTAAATGGTAAGGATTTATCACATAATCAGAATCAGACACGAGCATTGGTATCTTCATTAGCTATGTCTTATCATAAACCACTGGTTTCTGGTAGTGATACTCATCAGGCGACACAATATGGATGTGTTATGACGTGTTTTAACAAGTATTTTACAACATTAAATGAATTGAAAAATGAAATGATAGAACAGCAATATACGATTTTTGTTGCTGATAGTCTGGCAATTCAGGTAGAAGATGCAACAATTCAAAAACGACTTCTCAAAGAAGTTTATAAATTAGGTGGCGATTATGTGGCTTTATTAGACTGAAAAATACAAAGATAGATTTATCTTTGTATTTTTGTTTTATTGTGTTCTTTGAGCAAATATATGTCTTCTAAATGCTGCATGTACTGTTCACCACCAGTTTTTGCAACCTCGATGATCAAAGCATCGAGATAAGCCATGGCAATGGCAGATGAATGATATTCATCTTCGTTGCCACGATAGACATAAAGATGATGACTGATTTTCTTTTCTTTTAAATGACGGCTTGACATCATCATTATGGGACAATGATGATCATAACAATAATCAATAGTAATTTGTGCTTCGACAGGTGTTTTTTGAAATGCAAAAATCATCATATAGTCATTGGCTGTAATTAAGGGCAGAGTTTCGAATATTTCTGATCCACTGGCAGGCATGATAACAACGTTTTTCTTAAATCTTCTTAAACGGAAAAACAATAGCTGTGCCAGTGCCAGAGATGCTCCTTTAGCAAACAGATATATTGTTTCAGCTTTGATGATATGATGAACGATTTGTTGAAAATCATCAAGATTGAGATTGTTCATAGATTGTTCTAGATAATCCTTTTGCAAAGCTAGAAATTCCAGAACGGACTGGCTTTGCGTGACTGTTGCAGAAATCTTATCAGTTGGAGAAAGACGTGTTTGAATAATATATTGTTTCATATGTTTAAAATTATCGAAGCCCAAATGACGTGGTAATCGAGATATCGTTGACTGTGATATATGTGTTGCCTTCGACAGATCATGAATTGACATGAAGGCAACCTGCTGACTATGAGAGTATATATATTCTATGAGTTTTATTTCGTTTTTTGTGAGTTTTTGATTGATTTTATCATTGAAATTAAAAGTCATAATAACACCTCAAATGTATTATACATGAGGTGCTTATAAAATAGGAAACAAAAGTTGATCATATCAAAAAATTTACATAAAATATACATCAAAAAAAATTGATATATCAATTGACAAACAGAAAGAAGCACGTTATGCTATTCATATCAAATAATTTTGATGTGAAGAAAGGAGCGCTAATGAATATCTTTTATACCGTATGGATGTTTATACAAAATCAAATCTTAGGAATGAAATGGCTTAATGAACTGATTGGAGAATTACTGCAGGCAGCAGGGCTGCAGCTTGATGAACGGTTAGGAGGAAGTTTACAGTTTTTTATTTATGATGTTGTGAAGATCACGGTTTTACTGTGCAGTCTGATTTTCATTATTTCTTATATACAAAGTTATTTTCCGCCTGAAAAAAGCAAAAAGATACTGGGGAAATTTAAAGGTATTGGGGCGAATATCATTTCCGCTCTGTTAGGAACAGTGACACCATTTTGTTCATGTTCATCGATTCCTCTGTTTATGGGATTT
The DNA here is from genome assembly GCA_949290865.1 of uncultured Bacillota bacterium. GTDB lineage: Bacteria > Bacillota_I > Bacilli_A > Erysipelotrichales > Coprobacillaceae > Faecalibacillus. The sequence goes on along the minus strand of CASETM010000007.1, from coordinate 16,775 downwards.
ACCAGTGCAGGATTATCATTAGGAGTGACGTTTTCGTTTTTGATTTCCTCACCAATGGTTGATCTTGGCAGTCTGGTACTGCTGATGAGTATTTTCGGTTGGAAAGTGGCTATTATATATGTGGTGATCGGACTGATCCTGGCGGTTGCAGGTGGCACTTTGATTGAGAAGATGCATCTGGAAAAATATGTTGAAGACTATATCAGAAATGCCAGCAGTGTTGATATTGATGTGCCGTTACTGACAAAAAGGAATCGTCTGTGCTATGCCAAAGAACAGGTGGCAGCAACCTTAAAAAAGGTTTTCCCCTATATTCTGGTGGGCGTAGGTATAGGAGCCGTTATTCATAACTGGATACCAGAAAGCTGGATTACCGCGGTTTTAGGAAGCAGCAATCCTTTCGGTGTGGTTCTGGCTACATTTGTTGGGATTCCAATGTATGCGGATATTTTTGGAACGATTCCGGTTGCAGAAGCGTTATTAATGAAAGATGCCCAGTTAGGGACGATCCTGTCATTTATGATGGCGGTGACAACGCTAAGTCTGCCATCGATCATCATGCTGAAAAAGGCGGTCAAACCACGCCTGCTGGCAGTTTTTATCGCAATCTGTACTTTTGGAATTATTTTTATAGGTTATATGTTTAATTATCTACAGACGTTTTTACTGTAGGTGAAGTAGTTTTGCAGATTTTGGTCTGATTTTTGATGAATTATGGTTCGTTCGATAACAGAAAATGCTGTTTTCACAGCTGTAAACGGTGATCAGTGAAGAAAGGAATGTTCATTGACATGATGGTTAGCGCAGAGTATGATTTATATATCAAAATATATTGATATGAGGTGATATTTTGGAAAAAGAATATAGTGAACGTTCAAAAATGTATAAAGCTTTTTGCGATGAAAAAAGATTAAAAATAGTTAATTTACTGATGCAAGGAGAGAAATGTGCCTGTGTGCTTATGGAAGAAACAGGTATGGCTCAATCAGCCTTGGCCTATCATATGAAAATTTTATGTGAATCGACAACTGTTCATGCTCGTCAGGAAGGTAAATGGACATTTTACAGTTTAAATCCAGAAGGAATTCAAAATGCCGCAAATTACCTGTTAGGACTTATTGAACAAAAATAAAAAAGAAAAGGAGATGTTTTATGGGAGAAGTTGTTAATTTTAATATGATCGTAGAAATCAATCAGATGCTTAAGGAAAAAGGAATAGAATATTCCGTTCATGCCGTTGGTGGCTGTTCCTGCTGTGGTTTGGAATTAAGACAGGATGGCGCTCCATATGATGTCAATGAAATTGTAGATATAATTAACGAATATGTCAAAACGAAGTGGATGAAGGTTGTTTTGGACGAGGGAGAACAGATGATTCTTCACGTTCAGTCTAAATTTGATTTTGAAAGCGAGGAGAATAATAGTGGGATTGTTTAGAAAAAAAGAAGAACAGGAAAAGACCTGCTGTAGCGACAGTTTTAACGGTACGCACGGAAAGCCTGATACAGTTTCAGAAAGTGTGAAGGTTTTAGGATCGGGCTGTCAGAAATGTCATGCTTTAGAGGCCAATGTCAAAACTGCACTCCAGGAGTTGGGAATGAGCGATGAGGTTGAACATGTGACCGATTTCGCTGAAATTGCAGCCTATGGTGTTATGTCTACACCAGCTTTGGTTGTGGATGGGCAAGTCGTTTCTTTTGGCAAGGTTTTAACAGTAGAAGAAATTAAAAGAATTTTAGAAAAGGTACGTTAACATTGAATATTATGACAGATAAGGTAAAAGTTGCTTTTATATGTGTTCATAATTCCTGTCGTAGTCAAATAGCTGAGGCTTTAGGAAAATATTATGGTCATGAATTAATGGAATGTTATTCTGCTGGAACAGAAACAAAACCACAGATCAATCAGGATGCTGTTCGTTTGATGAAAGCAGTTTATGGAATCGATATGGAAAAAGATCAGTATTCTAAACTGCTGACAGATATTCCTGCTGTTGATATCGTTGTTACCATGGGATGTCATGTCAATTGTCCGTATCTTCCCTGTCGTTATCGAGAAGATTGGGGTTTAGAAGATCCCAGTGGCAAAGATGATGAAGCTTTTTTGATGACGATAAAAAAGATTGAAGAAAAGGTCATAGATCTGCGGGAAAGAATCAAAAATCAGATAATAGTATAAAAGGAATAGCTCAGCTATTCCTTTCTTGCTATTATTCAAATTCATTGTTTAAAGCAACTTCTCTGATCCATGAAGCAGATTTCTTTTCTTTGCGTTTGTAACCGTCATCGAGACAGACTCTGACAAAACCATAGCGGTTTTTAAAAGCGTTGCACCATGACCAGTTATCAATGGCTCCCCAATAATGATAACCTAGGCAGTTGGCACCATCTTCTATAGCCTTAGCAATCCATTCCAAATGATCACGCACAAATTCGATACGATAATCATCTTGAATCACACCATTTTCATCCATAAATTTTTCTTCACCTTCAACACCCATTCCGTTTTCTGAAATAAAGAATGGCAGATCAGGACATTCTTTTTTGATCTTCATACCAAAATCATAGATTCCTTTTGGATAGATTTCCCAGCCACGATGAACATTCATCTTTCTTTCTGGCCAGATATATGGTTTAGCAATACATGGTAAACCATTTTCATCAAATTTGCTGTCTGGAGCCTGCACACGTGTTGGCTGATAGTAATTAAATCCCAGCCAGTCAACTTTTCCCAGTGCCAGGATGGCTTCATCACCAGGACGTCTGTTGATTTCGATATGCCAGTCATTTTCAACAGTATCTAAAACATCCTGAGGAAGATGGCCGTGAGCAACAACATCAAGCCACCAGCGATTATGCAGACCATCGGTCATTCTTACTGCTTCTAGATCTTCAGGGCTAGGATTATCTTTTGTATAAGGTGGAGCGAAACAGTTGATCATTCCAATTTTGGCTCCTTCAATCAGTTTACCTTCTTTCTGCAGTTTTCTAAAGTTGGCAACAGCTAAACAGTGAGCTAAGGTAATATTATATTGCACATTGATAGACTGTTTAAAATCTTTCTGATATGGGTACCAGACACCATGAAGGTACTGTTGTTCAGGTTCGACGATTGGTTCATTAAAAGTAAACCAGTATTTGATTTTCATGCCAAATTCTTCCATGGCTTTTTTAACAAAGTTGGCATAGGCTTCAACAACTTCTCTGTTTTGCCAGCCACCGCGTTTTACCAGATATTCAGGCATATCAAAATGATACATGTTCATAAATATGTCGATACCATTTTCATTTGCACAGTCAATCAGTTTATGGTACCAGGCTGCTCCTTCAGGATTGATGTTGCCATTTTGATCAAGCAGTCTGGTCCATTGCATAGATGTTCTAAATGATTTGAAATTCAAGCTTTTTAACAGTTTGATGTCATCTTCGTACTTATGATACATATCATTTCCGACATAAGAACCGACATTGTTGTGAAAAGCATTGATTTCCATATCAGAATACATATCCCAGTATGAACGCAGTCTGCCACCAACATTCCAGCTTCCTTCTGTTTGGGGACCAGACATTGCTGCTCCAAAGAAAAAATCTTTTGGTAATTTTATCGTCATTACTTTGACCTCCTTTTCTTCTAATTTTATTATATGTAAAATTAAATCCAAGATAAATCAAAATCACGAGATAAACAAAAAAAGGATTCTTCAAGAATCCTTTTTATCAGCGAAGATTATTTTATTTCGATCAGTTCGTATTCACGTGTTCCTAAACCGATTTTTTCAGCATGTTCCAGACATGATTTCCAGTTGGTTTCTGGTGATACATCGGTAAAATGATCATGATGATCATGACCGTGTTTATCAAGCAGACTGTTTTTGATGGCAGGCTGTCTATTAACAGCATCTGCACAGGCCTGGTCTAGAGCCACAGGATCAAATGAGGCAAACATACCGACATCAGGAACAATAGCGATATCGTTTTCACTGTGGCAGTCACAGTATGGAGAAACATCAATGACCAGGGAAATGTGGAAACATGGACGGTTATCGACAACCGCTTTTGTATATTCAGCAATTTTATAGTTGAGAATATCATTGGCTTCATCCATGCTAGCTTTGATAGCATCTTTTGGACAGACACCGATACATCTACCACAGCCAACACATTTTTGATGATCAATCGCAGCTTTCCCATCAGTGATACTTGGTGCGTCATGCGCACATATTTTGATGCATTGTCCACAGCCAATACATAATTCCTGCTGGACTGCTGGCTTTCCGGCACTGTGCATTTCCATTTTCCCAGCACGTGAACCACAGCCCATGCCCAGATTCTTCAATGCTCCACCAAAACCAGTCAATTCATGACCTTTAAAATGATTCAAAGAAATGATAATATCAGCATCCATAATAGCCTGACCAATTTTTGCTTCCTTAATATATTCACCATTAACCGGTACCAGCGCTTCGTCAGTTCCCTTCAAACCATCAGCGATGATTGTATGAACGCCGGTTTGAAAGGGGTTATAGCCGTTGGTATATGCACTGTCGAGATGATCCAAGGCATTTTTTCTGCCACCTACATACAAGGTATTGCAGTCTGTTAAGAAAGCTTTACCACCTAATTCTTTAACATAATCACAAACGACTTTTGCCCAGTTTGGTCTTAAATAGGCCAGATTTCCTGGCTCTCCAAAATGAATTTTAATAGCGGCGTATTTATCTTCAAAATCAATATTTTCGAAACCTGCTTTTTTCATCAGATGTTTAAGCTTTTGAGGCAGATTCATACGACCGGTATGCATATCACAATAATAAACTTTAGCCTTTTCCATATGCTTCCTCCTTTTTATACTTATTATTTTACACCTGATTTTTTAAAAAGAAAACTCTGTTTCAATGATTGGACAAGATAGCGCTTGTTAAGTGGTGTTTACAGGTGATATAATATAAACGGGTAAATCATTAATAACAAAAAAGAAAAAAGGAGAATCATATGGAACAATGGTGGAAAAAGAGTGTTGTTTATGAAATCTATGTAAGAAGTTTTCAGGACAGTAATCATGATGGCATAGGTGATATCAATGGCATTACACAACGTTTAGATTATCTAAGTCAGTTGGGAGTCGATGTTTTATGGCTGACACCTGTTTATCAGTCACCTAATGATGACAATGGCTACGATATCAGTGATTATCGAATGATTGCTGAAGAATATGGCACGATGGAAGATTTTGATCATCTGATTAAAATGGCTCATGATAAAGGAATGAGGATCGTGATGGATCTGGTTTTTAATCATACCAGTGATGAACATGCCTGGTTCCAGCAAAGCCGCCAGTCTAAAGATAATCCATATCGAGACTATTATATTTGGAAAGATCCTCGTGATGGCAAGGAACCAAACAACTGGACCAGCTGTTTTCAGGGACCAGCCTGGGAATATGATGAACAGACGCAGCAGTATTATTTGCATCTATTTTCCAAAAAGCAACCGGATTTAAACTGGCAGAATCCTCAGGTCAGAAAAGAATGTTATGATATCATGCAGTTCTGGATTGATAAAGGAGTTGATGGTTTCCGTCTGGATGTTATCAACCTGATCAGTAAAGATGAAACACAATATTATGTAGACAGTGATATCAAAGGACATAAAGTCTGTGCCAATGGACCAGCCATTCATCGTTATCTGCAGGAAATGAATCGTGAAGTTCTTGCCGGACATGACCTGCTGACAGTGGGTGAAACACCAGCAGTAACAATTGAAGATGCCAAAAAATTTGCGTCATTAGATGGTAAAGAGTTGAGTATGATTTTTCAGTTTGAAATGATGGATGTCGATGGAGCAGAAACAAACAAATGGACCGACAGGCGTTATGATTTCATGGAATTAAAAAGAATCCTGAGCAGATGGCAGACAGGAATTTATCAGCAGGCATGGAATTCCCTGTTCTGGTCAAATCATGACCAGCCGCGAACAGTGACGCGTTTTGGTGACACATCAATACCTCTGTTTCATGAAAAATCAGCAAAGATGCTGGCTATTTGTCTGCATATGATGCAGGGGACACCTTATATTTATCAGGGGGAAGAATTGGGGATGACCAATTGTCCTTTCCCGTCAAAAGATGATTATCGAGATATTGAAACCTTTAACAGCTATCATCAGCTTGTCGAAGTAGAAAAGAGCGTTAGTCATGAAGATATGTTAAGATATATGCTTAAATCAAGCCGTGATCATGCTCGAACACCAATGCAGTGGAATGATCAGAAAAATGCTGGATTTAGTGATCAGCAGCCTTGGATCATGGTTAATCCAAATTATATAGATATTAATGTAGAAAAAGAAATAAAAGATAAAAACTCTGTTTTTTATACTTATCAGAAATTGATTCAATTGCGTAAAGAATTACCAATAATAACAAATGGGGAATATAAATTATTGATGGCAGAGCATCCATCGATTTATGCTTATAAGCGTAGTGATCAACATCAGGAATTAATTGTATTATGTAATTTTTCTAATCAGGAACAGATTTATGATCAAAGTATTATAAAACCTGAAAGACAGGTGTTGATATCCAATTATAATGATGTTCAAAAAGTATTGAGACCATACGAAAGTATCGTTTATTTACAGAAAAAATGAAAAGAAAACGAATATGGATTTAAAACAGTTTAAATGGACGCGAGAACCTAAAGCTTATTGTATCAAAGATAACAAAATTGAGGTTATAACACATCCACATACAGATTTGTGGCAAAGAACTTATTATCATTTTCAAAATGATAATGCACCAGTTTTACAAATAGAAACAGAAGAAAAATATTTCAGTTTTATTGTAAAAACCGAATTTCACGATAGTCATCATCGATTTGATCAATGTGGCATCGTTATGTATCTTGACAGTGAAAACTGGCTTAAAGCTTCCGTTGAATATGAAAATGAAGATTATCAGCATTTAGGAAGTGTTGTGACCAATCAAGGGTATTCAGACTGGGCAACAACAGTGATTGATGCGAAATTGAAAACAATGTGGTATCGTTTTAGTCGACGAGAAGACGATTACTGTATTGAATCCAGTCAGGATGGTATACATTTCCAACAAATGCGTATCTGTCACATGTTCAAAGGAAAAGATAAGATCATGTTTGGTATTTATGCCTGTTCACCAGAAGATTCATCTTTTAAAGCAATCTTTTCCAATATGGAAATAACATCTTGTCAATGGCTGGCTCATGATGGACAACAGCCTGATTATTAATAAAAAATGTCTCTTTAGAATAATAAAAGAGACATTTTTTGTGAAGAAATATATCATATACTGGTACTTTTACCAATTTCATCTGCTAATTCAAATCCTTTTCTGGCAATAAAAACAGTAATAATTTCGTTGATCACAGCTGCAGCTGCAATGGTTCCTCTGATTATATTACCATACTGATAAAAATCACCAGTCAATGCTGAAATTGCAATACCAGTTAAAACTAATGAAACACCAGAATGTGGCAGTAAAGTAAAGCCTAAATATTTTTTAACTGTCATTTCAGCATGAGAGATGGTTGCTCCAAATCTGGCACCAGAAATTTTCCCTATGGCTCTAAAAAGAATATATATAACAGTATAGATTCCAGCGTGGAAAATAAGATGATAATCTAAAGGAGCTCCTAAATTAAGAATGATTAGAGTAAAACACAGTGAAATCAATGGAGAACAAAAATGCATAATTTGATTTAATTTGTTCTCTGGCAACATATTGGCAAAAGTTGCAGAATAAAACATACCACTCATCATGTAATTTAAAATAGGATAAGGCATGATATATTCATTAACAAATAAAGTCATAGCGTAAGTTATAACAGTTCCCAAAATAATGAGTCCATAAGACCACAGCTTAGATTTGATCCTGGTAACCATTTTAGAAAATACGTAGCCGATGAAAATACCGATTATCGCTGGGATAGTAATAACAGCAAGCACGATATACCCAGGCAGTGAGCCACCGCTGGTGTGATGTAATACCATTGTCATTACAAAAAGAAATACACAAATGGCTATGATATCATCTATGACAGCTAAAGGAATAAGAGTACGTGTGACAGGACCATCAGTTTTATATTCTTTGATAATAGAAAAAGCTGGGGCTGGGGCTGTAGCTAGGGCGATACCGCCAAAAATTAAACTTAAAAATACAGGTATATCAACAATATAGAAAACCAATGCAAAAGCAGCGGAAACAACAAAGAATGTCATTAAAGACTGGAATACAGTAATAATAAAAATTTTGCTGCCATAAGTTTTCATTTTTTGCCATATCATTTCACTTCCCAGCATCATTCCCATACAGCATTCTAAAAGTGATATGATGTTTTGATATAAAGGTGCATCTAAAATATCTTGATTGAGAATATTTATAGCATGAGGACCAAATATCATACCAGCAATTAAAAAACCTAAAACCGAAGGCATTTTTAAAGCAGAAGCTATTTTTCCAATCATAAATGCTAACAATAAAACCAATAGTAATCGACAAAAAATCTCTATCATAATATTCCTCTTTTCTTTCATTAACTATAAAATTACTGATAAAAATGTTATAATCCTTTTATGAAATTGTAGAAAGGATATCATATGTCGACATCAGAATTTACAAAATACATGATTGCAAAACAGTTCAAAGAACTGTTAAAAAATCATGATTTTCATAATATTAGTGTTCATATGATTGTGAGCAACTGTCATATTAGCAAAAATACTTTTTATTATCATTTTCAAGATAAATATGATGTGATAAAGTGGATTTTCTATTCAGAAAGTGCGTCTATTATCAATGATCTTTATGTTCATGCCAATTGGATTGAAACCTTGCGAAAATTATGCATCTATCTTCAGGAAAATAAAGAATTTTATATCAAGGTATTGCATATTCAAGGACAAAACAGTTTTACTGAATGTCTAACAGAATTTAATTTTCAGCTGATCAAAGATATGTTGATGCATTTACATGCTGATGAAATTTTGGCTACAAATGAAATTGATGTTGTATCTCATTTTTATGCTTATGGATTAACAGGTGTTATTTCTCATTGGGCCCAAAATGGGATGAAAGTTGATCCTAGACCTGTTATTGAAATGTTACAGGATACTTTATCTGGAAAAATATATCAGCGTTTACAGTCATATCGTCATGAAGATGATAAAAATATAAATAAGTAGTTTTTATCAGTTTGTTTCTGAGGTTTATTTTAACAAACCTATCAAAAGTGTTCATGTTATAAAAAAATGATAATGTACGATTTTCGTACATTAAATATGAATTGTCCTAAAAAATGTTATTTATTATGTTTTTTTAAGTTAATATATGAAAGGGGAATCGAAAGATGAAAAAAGAAAATGTATCACCTTTTCCAATTGGAAATATAAATCCTGTTTCACAATATTTCATTGGAAAAAGCTATTATTGTACTTTGACATCAGATCAGGCACAAACAGACATCAGTAATGTGACTTTTGAACCAGGCTGTCGAAATAACTGGCACATTCATCATGGGTGTCAACAGATACTGGTGTGTGTTGGAGGAGAAGGCTGGTATCAGGAATGGGGAAAAGATCCGGTTTTAATGAAACCGGGAGATGTCATTGAAATACCACTTGATACGAAACATTGGCATGGTGCAACTAAAAATAGTTATTTTGCTCATTTATCTATTATGTCTAACTTGATTGAAGGAAGTCATGAATGGCTCGAAGCAGTTAATGACGATGATTATAATTCTCTGTAATATGAGTTATATAGAAAACAACACATAGTTAAGTGTTGTTTTTTGTATATAAAAAAGTCCCATATGGGACATTATTTTAACTGTTGACATGATTCTCTTTCTACCAGATAACAAGGTAACTGAATACGCATAGGTAAAAGTTTGGTATGATCTTTAATAGCCTGATGCAACAGCCTTGTACCAAATTGCGCCATATCAAAGGACGGTGCGAAAAATGTTGTTAATGGTGGATAGGTGTAATTGCAGGCGTCAATATTATCAAAGCCAATGATAGAGATATCTTCAGGAATTTTATAACCATGATCATTCAGTGCTTTCATTGCTCCTAATGCGATTGGATCACTGGCTGCAAAAATAGCTGTCGGTAACTGTTGGGAATGAATCATTGTTGTCATCATAGCATATCCTGACTCACTGGTGAATTCACCTTCCAGCATATATTTTTCATAATCTTTATCAAAAGCTTTGGCATATTTTATAAATGATTCTTTTCGGATATCACCATATGGTTCACCATTATCAAGATACTCGATGGCACCGAGATAACCAATTTTTTGATGACCTAATTTATGGAAATAAGCAATGGCCTGTTTTAAAGCTAAATCAAAATCTAGAATAATAGAACACTCTTTGAGATTTTCGTAGTCCATATCCAGTAAGATGATAGCATCATTATATTTTTTTAAGGTTTCGATATGATTTTTACTGAATTTACCTAAACAGATAATGCCATCGATATTCTTTAATGATTTTTCTATATCGATATCTTCTTTAAAAATATGTTTTAGTGTTATACCATTTTTTGCACAATAATCTTCTACGCCATGACGCAAAGTTAGATAATATGGATCATTCATTTCCTGTTGTAAAGAATACCATTGAATCAGACAAATAGAAATTTGTGTTTCTTTTTTATTCTTTTTCTGATATTGCAGCTTTTCTGCAGCATCCAGAACATTTTTTCTTGTTTGCTCAGGAACACTGAGAGTAGGATCATTATTTAGAATTCTAGAAACTGTAGCAATCGAAACTTCTGCCATTTGGGCAATATCTTTTAATGTTGCCATAAAACTCCCTCCCATGTGTTTTTATTATATAAGAAATGACCATCAAATAACAAGATAAAACACAAGTAAAATCTTACTTAAATAATGGTAAAATATTTGATTTTTTTAGTTAATGGTGGTATGGTAGTAGTGATAAAGATTGAAAGATTATAGGAGGATATGTATGAATAGAGTTATCAATCAATTGCTTCAATATGGATTAAATCATCATCTTATACAAGAAGAAGATGTAGACTATGTTGCGAATTTATTATTGGATATATTAAATATTAATGAGTTTAAACGTGAAGAAAATATTGGATATATCAGTGATTTAACAGAAATTTTAGAAAAAATACTTAATTATGCGATTGAACAGGGAATAATTGAAGACAGTATTGTAGAAAAAGATTTGTTTGATACGCGAATTATGAATTGTTTAATGCCTCGACCAAGTGAAGTAGTGAAAACATTCCATGAATATTATGATTGTTCTCCACAAGAAGCAACAGATTATTTTTATCGTCTTTCTATGGATTCACATTATATTAGAAAAGATCGTACCGATCTTAATATTAGATTTAAGAAATTTTATAAATATGGTAATATGGATATAACAATAAATCTGTCAAAGCCAGAAAAAGATCCTAAAGATATTGCTAAAGCGAAAACAATGAAAACCAGCGGATATCCTCAATGTCTATTGTGTAAAGAAAATGTGGGATTCAGTGGTGATTATCAGCGACCAGCCAGACAGAATCACCGTATCATACCACTTCAACTTGATCAGGAAGATTATTACCTGCAATATTCACCTTATGTTTACTATAATGAACATTGTATTGTATTCAATAAAAAGCATATTCCTATGGCAATCAATGAAAATACTTTCAAACGTTTATTATCATTCGTTAAACAATTTCCTCATTATATGTTAGGTTCAAATGCTGATTTACCTATTGTAGGTGGTTCGATTTTGACTCATGACCATTTTCAAGGTGGCTGCTATACTTTCCCTATGGAAAATGCCAAGATCATCAAAACAATGCATTTTGAAAAGTATCCACATTTGAAAATTGAAATTCTTAACTGGCCACTTTCGACAATGAGAATCACTTCTGACAATGTGGATGAAATCATTGAATTTTCATCTCAAACATTACAGTGCTGGAAAGAATATAACAATTTATCTTTAGATATTCTGTCACATAGTGATCAGACACCGCATAATACAATTACACCGATTGCTAGAATGAAAAATAGTTTATATCAGATGGACCTGGTATTAAGAAATAACCGTACAACAGCTAAGTATCCTGATGGTATTTTCCATCCCCACGAGGATAAGCATCATATTAAAAAAGAAAATATTGGATTGATTGAAGTCATGGGTCTGGCAGTTTTACCAGCAAGACTGAAAACAGAATTAGAACTGCTGAAAGACTGTTTATTAGGAAAAAAAGTATTTAATGATTATCCTGAACTGGAAAAACATACTTTATGGTATGAACAGATTAAAACACAGTATCAGATAACACCAGAAACTATAGATGATGTGTTAGAAACAGCTTTGACGATTAAATTTGTAGAAGTATTGGAAGATGCAGGAGTCTTCAAAATGAATGATGAAGGAATTAATGCCTTCTGCAGTTTTGTTGAAAGCATTAATCAACAGGGAGAATAAAATGATAGAGAAAATAAAACAAATAGACGATCATATTGATCTATTAAAGATGCAAAGTGAAGAATTAGAAGTTGTCGTTTCAAACTATGGCTGCACGATTGTGAAGATCATCATGGCAGATCGTCATGGAAATCGCGATGATGTTGTTTTAGGTTATGATGATTTTAAACAGTATCAGACTTTAGATGCGTATTTGGGAGCGTTAGTAGGAAGAGTTGCTAATCGTATAAAAAAGGGACATTTTGTTTTAAATGATCAGGAATATCATTTAGCCATTAATAATGGACCTAATCATTTACATGGTGGAATTAAAGGATTCAGCTATCAGATTTTTGATTATAAGATTATTGATGATCATACGCTTGAATTTCATTATCTGTCAAAAGATGGTGAGGAAGGTTATCCGGGAGATTTGGATTTAACTGTGACTTACACGTTAGTCCATGATACTTTGACAGTGCGTTATCAGGCGACTTCTACAAAAGATACTTTGATCAACATAACTAATCATTCATATTTTAACTTATCAGGACATCGTGAAAATATTAATGATCATCTTTTACAGATTCATGCTTCACGTTTTGCCAGCGTTGATCAAGACGGCTTAACGACAGGAGTCATTAATGATGTCAAGGATACACCTTTTGATTTTACTGCACCAGCTATGCTGGGACCACGTTTGCAGCAAAACCATGAACAGCTGGAACTGGCTAAAGGATTTGATCATCCATTTATTTTTGATAGAGATTATGATCAGGTGATTTTGACTCATGAAAAAACCGGAAGACAGCTGATTGTATCAACAACTTTACCACAGGCTCAAATTTATACAGCTAATTATTTAGATGGAAGAACCGGCAAATATGGAGAAAAATATTATGCAAGAGATGCTATTTGTATCGAAACTCAGAATATGCCAGATGCTATTCATTTAGAAGATCATCCATCAACAATCTTAAAGAAAGGGGAACGATATGATGAAACAACATCATATCAGTTTAAAGTTATCTAATCATGAAAAAAGCAAGTTTAATTATTGAAGAAATCAAAAATCATCATTATCAGCAGATGCTGACAGATTTGTATCTTGATCAGCAACAGATTTTGCATCAGGAAAATCGATATATTCAGGCTTTAGAAAAATTTATTGATTTATATGGAGATAAAGAAGTGACTGTTTACAGTACACCAGGAAGAAGTGAGGTTTGTGGTAATCATACCGATCATCAACATGGTGAAGTCTTAGCTGCTGCTATTAATTTAGATATGATTGCGGTAGTGGCTAAAGATGAAAATCAAATTAAAGTCTTATCAGATGATTATGATATTCGCTCTATTGATATCCATGATACAAAATTAAGAGAAGATGAAAAAGAATCATCAGAAGGACTGATCAGGGGTATTTTATCTCGCTTTGAACAGTTAGACTATCATATTGGTGGTTTTGTTGGTTATATGACCAGTGATGTATTACAGGGATCTGGTTTATCTTCTTCAGCAGCGTTTGAAGTGATGATCGGTACCATTTTATCGGGAATGTATAATGATATGAAAATTGATCCGGTAACGATTGCTAAAATTGGACAATACAGTGAAAATGTATACTTTGGTAAACCATGCGGTTTAATGGATCAATGTGCATGTTCTGTTGGAAGTCTGGTTCATATTGATTTTAAAGATCAGGAAAATCCAATTGTAGAAAAAGTGAACGTTGATTTTTCACAGTTTGGTCATAGTTTATGTATCGTTGATGTTCATGCTTCACATGCTGATTTAACGCAGGATTATGCTGATATTACTGAAGAATTAAAAGCGGTTGATCGTTTCTTTGATCAGGAATTTTTAAGAGATGTTAATGAAAAAGAATTTTATAAACATTTAAGTGAAATAAGAGAAGCCGTTAATGATCGTGCCGTATTAAGAGCAATCCATGTTTTTAATGAAAACAGACGTGTACAAAAAGCCGTGCAGGCTTTAAATGATGATTGTTTTGATACATTTAAACAGACAATCAAAGCTTCAGGAGAAAGTTCATTTAAATATCTGCAGAACGTTTATTCTAATCACTATGTTGATCAGCAGGCGGTGGCTATTGCTTTAGCACTGTCAGAAGATATCTTGGGTAGCCATGGTGTTTGTCGTGTTCATGGTGGTGGTTTTGCTGGAACGATTCAGGCCTTTGTTGAAGATGATTTTGTTAGTGAATATAAAGCGGAAATTGAAAAATATTTTGGAGACGAAAGCTGTCATATTTTAAAGATCAGAAAATATGGTGGAAAAAAAGTCATTGATTAAGCTGGTATGTCACCAGCTTTTTTATGTTACAATATTTTTAGAATAGAATAAGGGGTGATGGTATGTTACTTAAACAAATGGAATATTTTATAACAGTTGTTGATACCCATAGTTTTACGGAAGCAGCGAATGTTCATTACATTTCTCAGTCAGCTATTTCGCAACAGATCAAAGCTTTAGAAGCTGAATTAGGCGTCACGTTACTTAAACGTGAGAAACGTTCATTTACTATAACTGAAGCAGGAAAGTATTTTTATAAACAGGCAATAGAAATAAAAAAAACAATTGAACAGGTTGTAGAAAAAACCAGAAATATAGAAGAAGATGAAAATATATTAAGGATTGGATATCAAAGAGGCATCGATGGAAAGGAAATAAGACAGGCGGTGCTGCAGTTTAATCAGCTGTATCCTGATGTTCAGTTTGAAATAACAAGAGGAACACATGAAGAACTTTATCATATGTTATTAAAAGAAAATAATTGTCTAGTTGTCAATGATCAAAGAAGAAAGTTTCATGATGATTATGTCAACTTTCATTTGCTGCATATGGATGTCTATATAGAATTATCAAAAAATCATCCTTTAGCCAGTCGAGAAACGATCGAACTGGAAGAATTATATAATGAAACCTGTATTTTGGTTTCTCCTGTTTCACAGCGAGAACATGAAAGAGAATTTTATGAAAATATTATCGGTTTAAAGTGTCACTATCTGTTTGCCCAAGACTTGGAAGAGGCACGACTGTTAGTGGAAATGAACCGAGGCTTTATGCCGATTGAACATGCTAAAAAACATCATCATCCTCAAAATAATATCGTGATGATTCCACTGACAAAAAATCATCAGCATCTGCAGCGGAATTACTGTGCCTTCTGGAAAAAAGAGAAAACGAGTTATTATCTGGAAGAATTTGCGGACATTTTAAGAAAGATCATGAGAGCGGCTCATGGTGAATAAGATCAATGACGAAAGTCACTGGTCTTTTTTTTGTATAAGTTTTTCTTATGAATCCGATTAGAAAGTCAAATTGATGATCAGTATTTTCCTTTATACAATAAAGCTGTAAAGGAGAGAAGAAAATGAAAACGATAATTGCCTGTTTTTCAAGAAGAGGAGAAAACTATGTTTCTGGAACAATAACAGAACTGATAAAAGGAAATGGTGAAATCATTGTTGATATCATTCGACAGTATTGTGACAGTGATATTTTTAAGATCGAACCAGTAGAAGAATATCCGTATGATTATCATCAATGTACAGCAAGAGCCAAGTTTGAATTACAGAAACAGATCTATCCTAAAATTACCAATTATATTCATCGTTTTGAAGATTATGACCGTGTCATTCTGGTTTATCCAAACTGGTGGTCGACACTGCCAATGGTCATGTTTACCTTTTTAACAATGCATGATATGAAAGGAAAACAGATTTATCCGATCTGCAGTCATGAAGGCAGTGGCTTAGGGCGAAGTTTGGAAGATATAAGAAGGCTCTGTCCTGACAGTGTTGTTCATGAAGGGCTGGCAGTTCAAGGTTCAAAAGTCAATAACAGTCAAAATATTATAAGAAAATATATTAAAGAAGAGGTGATGAAAGATGAAGATTGCGGTAGTCTGTGCTAGTCCTAGAGTGAAAAGCAATAGTGAGATTTTGGCTGATGCTTTTATTAAGGGAGCAAAAGAAGCAGGACATGAGGTGAATAAAATTGAACTTAAAAAAAATAAATTAGCACCATGTTTAGGCTGTGAATATTGTCGAAATCATGATCATCAGTGTTTTCAAAAAGATGATGCAGATACAATCATTCAGTCAATCATTGACAGCGATGCTTTTGTTTTTGCTACGCCTGTTTATTTCTATTCATTGCCAGCTCAGTTAAAAATGCTTATTGATCGTTTTTTTGCTCGTGAATATGAAATTAGAGAAGCAAAAAAAAGGAAACAGGCTTACTTGATTTTGACGGCAGGAAC
>CASETM010000006.1 GCA_949290865.1 uncultured Bacillota bacterium | reverse complement strand
TTAAGAAGCTTCCTTCTGATATCTCTTATGAATTGAACAATGATGACTTTATCTTTAATCTTCAGCAGGCTTTTAAACATATCGACTGGCTGAATGATTATTTTAAAAATAATATCAATGATCTTCTTATAAAAGAAGTAAGCAAACTTAAAAATCATAAATCTAAGGATACTACTATCCCTTATGCTGATTTTACTGTCGATAAACCTCCGCTGTTTAAAAAGAATTTACCTGTTCAGCTCGATTTCCAGTCTATTTTGAACGATTCTTTTAACAGTGGCAATCCTTTAAAACCTGTCAAACGTAGAAATCCTGATTCTTTTTCTTTTATGGGCGTTTGTCCTTTTTGCGGTGCTCCAAAAGAATATATCTATGATAACAACAATGGTAAAGGCCAATTTCAATGCAAGGCCTGCAAACATACTTTTACTGTTAAGACATCTTTATCTGGTCAAACCGGGCTGTATTGTCCTTACTGTAATACCAAACTTGATTTGAAACATGATAGAAAAGGTTATCTTGTTTTTGCATGCGCCAATAAAAAATGTCCTCATTTCAAAGCCAACAAGAAGCTTTTAAGCGAAGGTAATGCTGATCATCTGAAAACTTCCAGTGGTCAGTATCTTCTTCACTATCATTACCGTGAGTTCAAGTTCAATCTGGAAACTTTACGTAAGGTCGATGAGGTCATATCCGGTCCTGTCAACCTGTCTCGCATCCATTTCGATCAGAGGGTTCTGGGCCTTGCTTTGACCTATTATGTCAACTATGGCTTATCTTCCAGAAAAACAGCTTTGATCCTTAAACAGGTCCATGGTTTGAATATTTCTCATCAGACCATCATCAATTATGCCAGCTCTGTTTCAGCTGTCATAAAATCACTGGTCGATAAATATCCTTATAAAATCGGTAGTACCCTTTCTGGCGATGAAACATACATCAAGATCAGAGGAAAGAATCATTATGTATTCTTTTGGTCTGATCCAGTAAGCAAGGTCATTACTTCCTATACGATATATTCAGTCAGAGATACTGAATGTGCATGTAAATCAATATGTGATTGTCTCAATAAGTATAACGAGATTCCTGATGATCTGACCTTGATCACTGATGGTAATCCTATTTACAATGCAGCTCAGGTTTTCTTTGAATTAAACGACATCAAATTTGATCTGCATCAAGTAATAGGTGTTAAAAACAAAGATGAAGAATCCAAGAAATACCGTCCTTTCAAACAGATCGAAGAACGTCTTAATAGAACATATAAACGAAACTACTATGGTACGAATGGTTATGATAAGCTTGAATGTGCTAATAGCTATATGGTTCTGTTTGTATGCTTCTTTAATTTTTTGAGACAACATTCATCATTAGACTTTAAAACACCTGTAGATGATGATCTTTTTGATAATTCAATGCTTATGCCAGAAAGATGGTTAAAGCTGATTGAATTAAGTTCACAATATCACATTAATTAGAATTGTTTAAAAATTACTGTGAGACCTGATACCCTCATTGCACCCTTTTTTGGGCTTTTTTATTAATTTCAGGTTTCAAAGATTTATGATTTTTCAAAACTGGATTTCATCTTTCTTTTTTTTGCGGATTCGTGTAAAAAAGTGCAGAAAATTTTTGGTTCGATATTAATTTTTCATAAACTCTTTACACTACCTCATGATTAATAGTTAATATCATTTTATCATAAATGTTCAAAGACGTCGCATGATATTTTGTCTTTAAGCTCAGATTAACTTATAATAAAAAAGAGGTGAGCAAAATGATCGAACATATGACAATGATATCCAGCTATGAGCAGATTCCTTTAGATCTTTATATCATGGCTCCAGCCCATCCTCGAGGCATCATTACATTAAGT
>CASETM010000005.1 GCA_949290865.1 uncultured Bacillota bacterium | reverse complement strand
TGTTCCTTTTTGTCTGACTGTTCACTGTTTTTTTAGGCTGCCCCCTAAGGTGCCCCCTAACTTTCAACAGTATTTTCTCAAGCCCCCTAAAGTTGTCCCCTAAATAATTTGGTTTTCCCCCTAAATTATTTGGTTACCCTAAATCTTCCTGCTTTTTAGTATATTTTACTTTAAATACTGAATCATCAGTTTGCATAAAGCATCAAAATTAATAGGTTTTGGCAGATGAGCATTCATACCTACCCTTAAAGCTTTATTGATATCTTCAGAAAAAGCATTCGCTGATACTGCAATGATCGGAACTGACTTAGAATCAGGCCTGTCTAAAGCTCTGATTTTCTCAGTAGCACTGCAGCCATCCATAACAGGCATCTGCATATCCATTAAAATCAGATCAAAAGTAAACGGTGCCGATTTGACAAACAGTTCTAATGCTTCCTGACCATGATGAGCCTGCACAACTTCTACATCATTCAGTTCCAGAATATCCGTAGCGATTTCAATATTCAGTTCATTATCCTCTACCAGTAATACTCTCTTTCCTTTTAAAATTTCAGGATCAGCACTTTGATCACTGACCTCCGTGATTTCTTCTTTTTCAGGTAGATAAATCGGCAGGGAAATCACTGTCTTGGTTCCCTTTCCAACTTCACTTTCAATCGAAATTTCACCACTTAACATTTCAATCAGATTTTTAACGATAGGCATTCCTAGCCCGGTACCAACGACCACATTTTTAGAAAAATGTGTTTCTCTGGCATATGGTTCAAAAATACGTTCCAAAAATTCTTTTGACATGCCAATACCCGTATCTGTAATCACAAATTCTACCTTATATGACTGATAGTATTCCAGTTCTTTAACATCAAAAGTAATCGTATCATGTGGTTCAGTATATTTAAAAGAATTAGAAATAATATTTGTTAAGATCTGAACGATCTTAGTTTCATCACTGGAAACATGCTGATGAATCAGATCAACATGGACATTAAAGGTTTTATGATCTGTCTGTTTTTTAGCTTCAAAAATATCACAGACATTATAAATACATTTTTCCAGATCAAACACCTTATAATCAACATGTCGATTTCCCGATTCCATTTTAGAAAGTTCCAGAATATCATTAACTAAAGTTAACATCTGTTTTCCCGAAAAAGCTATCTTTTGCAGATAATCTTTGACTTTATCAAAACTGTCATTACTGATTGCCAGATCAGTAAAGCCAATGATCGCATTTAAAGGTGTTCTTAGATCATGCGACATATTATTAAAGAATACGCTTTTAGCATCCACATTTTTCTTGCTTGTTTCTAAAGCTTCCTCTAACAGTAAAGTATGCTGCAGTTCCTGTTTCTTTTCAACGTCAATATCTTTAAAACATAAAATAATATCATTTGGTGAAATATCTTTATTATATAAAGTACGAATATTGACCCAACGATAACTGTCACCAAACAGTCGCTGATAATCACCACCATAATCCATGATATTTTCTTTCACTCTCTGGCGAATGCTCTCTAAAGAGAAACAGCTGTCAAACTCTTTATAGGTTCCTTTTTGAACAACGGTCTTGACAGTTGCCAGCAGATCTTCATATTTTCCTTCTTTATGTAAACGCTTTTCCATATCATCAGCATATTTGATCGCTTTATATGTACCATTTTGAATATCCAGACGATAAATAGCATAAAACGAATCAGAAAGAATTTCAATCGTACTGTCAGCCTCTCTGATTTTACGATAATTCAACAGATCCCTTATAAACATAATAGCCAGGATCACGATCAAAACAACCCCGGTAATGATCAGTCCATAAATGATCAGATTGCCGTCTTCCATCAGTAAAACACTAATTGGAATCGTAATAACGACCATCCAGCCATTATCAACCTGAGCATAGTAAACTCCACGGTTGATTCCCTGAGTATCAGTAAAAGATGTATCATAATCGTAAAGCTTTCCTGATTCAATTTCTTTATAAAGCAAATTAACATATTCTTTCAGTTCATTTTGATTGTATTTATCAACTGTCGTAAAAATCAGATTCCCATGTGAATCACAGACAAACAGCGAACTGTTTTCAATCAGTTCATAAGTACCATTTTCCGAAGTGTGCATCATTTCAGGATTTATATCCATCGCAAAGACATCCCCTTCGTTATCTAAGGATACACAGGCGGTAAAAACAATATCTCCAGTAATAGCATCCTGATAGGCATCCGTAAAACAGATTTTTCCTTTATTATTTATTGCCAGCTGATACCAGGTGCTGTTTTGATAATCATAGGTGTCATCCCCTTCCCATGGGGTTTCTGCAATAATTTTACCGTCGATTACCGCATAGGGATCAACGATCTTATCACCGAGAATATTTGTCAGTTTAGAAAAATAGTCACTCATCCAGTGCTGTATTTCAATTGTACTGTCATCATTTTGACTGATCTGATTAATATATTGGGCTCCCATATCCAGAAAGTTTTCAAACATCTGAATATTCTTTTCTTCTTCCAAGGCATAGCTTTGAGCCAGAGACATACCCATATTCTGGGCATTTTTTAACAGCTTGGTCCTGACCATCGTAATTCCAACAACTAATATGACTGTCACACACAATAATGTCAAAGCGTTGATAACGATTGATAAAATCATATTTTTTTTATGCATTAAAAACATCTCCTTTATTAATGACGACGATCATGAAGACGCGTAGAATAATATCTTGACTTTTCTTCATACATCTTTTTATCAATGCATTTAAGAAAATCATCAACACTTTGCATAGATTTTTCATAAATTCCGATTCCAATCGATAAATTCACTTCATATTCCAATGAATGCTGATCATTAAAATTCTTCATTGCCTCAACAATATTATTTTTAAAACGTTCTATTTCTGCTTCATTATCAAAATACTTCACAATGATAAATTCATCGCCACCATAACGTGAAGCAATCCCATTTTTACCAACCTGTTTCAATAAAACCGATCCTACTGCTTCAATAACAAAATCACCTTCTAAATGACCAAAAGTATCATTAATATATTTAAATGAATTAATATCGATCATCATCCCACATAAAGCCTTATGATCATTATGCTTTGCTATACATTCACTCAAATAGCGAAGCAGATACTCTCTATTATATAATTGCGTCAATGGATCCATCAACGTTGCTTCATTCTGTAAATTAAGATACAGTGAAGTCAGCCCTAAAGCAACCGATACCCAAATCAAAGCAATCCCATAACAGAACATCTGTATCAGACTGCCAATAAAAATTGGAAACATAAATAACACTACCGGCATAAACATATAACGTTTGATTTTCTGACGATAAATAATAACCAGACAAGATCCATAAGAGAGATAACCATAGGTAACCAGATAATTAAGATAAGCCAGTGGTGTTCGAACATAAACATTATCATTACTGATGGTAAAAAAGATATCAAAAAACACATTAAAAAAAGCCATCAGAAAAATAATCACCCCAGGAATAGCGACCCAAATTTTCTGTTTCAGCCGATCCAGATTGCCAAAGAGCTTATAATAAATATAAACTACCCAACTAAATGAAAAAACTGCATTACTCATAAAAATAAAAGCATTCAGCACTCGAGAAAGTGCTATTGCTCCCGTAAAAACGACACCATCAATACAAAAAACCACTGTTTCACAGATGCTTAAAAACAGCGTCAGCATACACATCCATGAAAACAGCTTATCATCATAAAACAGATTACGTGAGCGTCTGCGATGACTGAAAAGCAAAAGGATCATCAACATGACTGCCAAGCCATTAGATATAAAAATAGCTGTAAGATTAATCATAACAGATCCCCCTTCCATCTAAAAACTGTCAGCCTATTGACTTTCCTTTAACTGCATTAAAGCAGCCTTTACGCGTTGATACTCATCATGAACTGCAGGAAAAAGCGCTAACGCTTTTTCCTGATCATCCTGTTGTCTTAAACATTCTGTTAACTCATCAGCGGCTTTTTGCAGTGCTGTCAAACCTAAATTACTGCAGATCCCTTTTAAAGTATGACTGGCACGAAAAGCTTCTTCCAGCTGTCCCTGATTTAACGCTTCCTGCAAAAGCGTAAAACTGCTGTCATCTAAAAACTTCATCAAATACTTGAAAATCAGTTTTTCCATGGGCATACGTGACATCACATCATCAAAATCCCCATCAATTTCTTTGTAAAATTCTTTTAAATTCATCTATTTATCATCCTCAACATATTTAATCGCTACTGTATTTCTGGTCAGTTTTGCCTGATACAGCATATTATCGGCAATAATGACCATTTCAGGCACTTTTCTACGTCCAATAGCACAGCCAATACTACAGTTGATTTTCAGCTGTTCAAAACGTTCGATAACAATCTGGGCTACGTCTTCTCTTAGCTGATTTAAACGTGCTTCAATAATATGAGTTGGAATATCATCAAACAGGATAACAAACTCATCGCCACCATAACGTATCAAAGCATCCTTTTCACGAATTCCCTTTTTAATGACATCAACAACCTTTTTCAAAACTATATCACCGACATGATGTCCATAACGGTCATTGACATCCTTGAATTTATCAAGATCCAGCATAGCAACAGCTGTGACCGTTTTACCATCATAAATCTGCTCATCCAGATAACGGCGATTATAGGCATTGGTCAACCCATCACAATATAACTGTTCCTGCAGTTTTTTTAGCGATTCAAAAATATTATGATTATGGAAATGCGATTCCAGCATATCCTTTCCTACCTTACATCCCAGTTCCAATACATAAGGTTTGGCATCAATTTCAACATTTTCAGCAATCACATAATAAACATCATTATTGATCGTTTCATATTTTCCCTGCTTACGTGATACCGTATCATGTAAAAAACAGTTATGACATTGACTGTTTTTATTCCATAGCGAATAACAGCTATGAGTTGAATAAACCATTTCATCATGTTCATCCAGATAAACGACTTTATGATCTTTGACATCAATAAAACGTACAAAAGAAAAATCACGTTTCAGTTCTTTTAACAGCTTCTTAGCTTGAATAAAAGACAGTCTGAAATCATTATTTTCTATTTTAATTTCTTTGATTTGATCAATTTTATCCTGATGCACAGGATTTAAAATCACTTCTTTATCAACAATACCCACGATTCCCATGAAAACCGGCTTATTGGTCATATACCAGATCGCACGACAGGTAAAATGACACAGTTTTTTCATATGATCCACTTTCAAAATGGCCTGAAACTGAAATTCTGGTTTATCATTTGTCGTCTGCATTGCCCGCTGTATTAACTGAGAAAATTTTTCCTGTTCATTTTCCATAAAAATACTTTTTTGTGATAATGGATCAATGATCGTTTCCTTCAGTCCTAATCTCAAAGCATCACGTTTAGAAAACATCAGCATTTCCAGATAATGATTATAAACAAAAGATATATTAGCCAGTTTTTCAGCAAAAAACGAATATTTCTGTTTTTCCATTTCTAACTGATACATCACCTGTTGGGTTACAGACATATCTTCAAACTTGTCTAACTCAGAAGATAATTTAACTATTTCTCTAAAATGATCTGCATCATTTTCACTGTCAAATATTTCATTTTCTAATTCATCTGCGATATCCAGCAAACATTCCAGCAACATAGGATTAAATGTCCCACATTCTCCCTGACAGATCATCGCAATTGCCTTTTGATGAGGAATTGCTTTTTTATAACATCTTTCACTGATCAAAGCATCATAAACATCGGCTAAAGAAACAACCTGAGCCGATAATGGTATTTCATTTTCTTTCAAACCATCAGGATATCCTCTGCCATCCCATCTTTCATGATGCCAGCGACATATTTCATAAGCAGCTTTCAATAAAGGATCATCTTGACTCCATTTTAAATCTTTGATGATTTGTGCTCCAATGGCTGAATGAGTCTTCATCACTTCAAATTCCTCTTTCGTTAAACGACCAGGTTTATTTAATATTTCATCAGGAATAGAAATTTTACCAATGTCATGTAAAGAAGAAGCCGTCGTAATTAAAGAAATCATATCATAATCAATCCCTAATTCAGGATGTTTATGTGACAAAGCTTTTAATATTTTTTCAGTGATTGCATTAATATGTAAAATATGTAATCCACTTTCACCATTTCTAAATTCAACGATATGACTTAAAATTGCAATCATCAAAGAACTTCTTTTTTCTTTTTCATAAATCTGTTCAGTTAACGTATCCTTTAATCTTCTTTGTTTAGAAAACAATGAAATAATATTAGAAACACGTTTTCTAACAATATTCACATTAAAAGGTCGATTAATAAAATCACTGGCTCCTAATTCATAAGCTTTTGCTACCGAATCACCATTGGTTTCCGATGAAATCATCATCACCGGAATATCATGGATCCAGCCATTTCTATTCATATATTCTAAAACTTCAAAGCCATCCATTTCCGGCATCACCAGATCCAGTAATACCAAAGATAAATCAGCAAGATGCTGTTTGATCAAAGAAATACCCTGAACCCCGTTTTCAGCAAGTATAATATGATATTCATCACATAATATATCTTCTAAAAACTCTCTATTCATTTGTGAATCATCAATAATTAAAATTTTATTTTTCATGACACATCTTCCTTTATCTTAAAAATCAAAGCCACAAATTCATTTTCATTTTACATCATATCCTATGAAAATACTATGAAAACTTCATAAAATCAACGATAATCGCGTAAATGGTCATATGGCTTCCCTGCTTTAAAGACAATATCATATTATTCTCTTTTTACCACAAATATGCTTTTTTTATCAAATAAACACAAAAAAAAAGACACAGCTGCTATTCAGTATGTATCTTTTTTAGATTATATGAGTTTTCCTTCAAAATGATCCAGTTCATGCTGAATGATCTGCGCCGTCAGACCAGAAAAAGTTCTGATTCTTTTCTTCATCTGTCTATCAAGATAAGCTATTTTAAGCTGCTCATAACGCTTGAGCGTTTTCGTTCCCTGATGACAAAGACAGCCCTCTTCCGCCATATAACTGCTTTTACCAGTCTTTAAGATTTGGGGATTGATCAGCAGCAGATAATGATCTTCATCCAAAACGACCATCATCCTTTTCAAGTAGCCAATCATATTGGCCGCCATGCCTAGACAGGTCTGCTGGTGAGCTTTGATCGTATCCAAAAGATCATCAGCGATATAAAGATCATTTGCTGTGACATCAGCTGAAGGCTGGGCCAGAAAAAAATCATCTTTTACAATTTCTTTGATCATGTTAGAAATCCAGGACCTCTTTGACCTTATCGATCGGCATTTCCTGTCCGGTCCATAACTTAAAGGATTCCGCTCCCTGGAACAGCATCATACCTAACCCATTTATGGTTTTACAGCCTAACTTTTCAGCTTCTAACAGCAGTCTGGTTTTTTCTGGCATATAAATAACATCAGAAACGATCAGATCCTGACGCAGATAAGTCGTATCAGGAATAGGCATCATGCCTTCCATTTTCCCCATACCAACATTGGTTGCATTCGTTAAAATAACTGATGAGGCGATTTCCTGACGCAAGGCATCATGATCATCAAGATCAAAAAGTTCAGCATGACAGTTCGTTTTTTCATTGATGATCTTTACATTTTCTTTGGCACGTGACCATGACTCATCATGACGATTAAAAATTGAAATTTCTTTAACCCCGTCCATGGCTGCCTGCATACAGATCGCCGTTGCTGCTCCACCTGCACCAATGATCGTCATTTTTTTACCGATGATATCAACACCCTGATCTGCCAGTGAACGCATATACCCAGTTCCATCAGTAATCGTTCCGGTTAACACACCATGGTCATTAATGACCGTATTGATAGCTCCACACATCCTGGCAATCGGCGTGATATGATCTAAATACTGCCCGATGACTGTTTTATAAGGCATTGATACATTCCATCCTCTAACATTCAAGGCTTTTAGTCCTTTAACAGCATCTTCCAGCTGATCTGGCTGAATATCAAAAGCCAGATATGCATAATCCAGACCTAAATGACGACAGGCAGCATTATGCATCGTTGGTGATTTTGAATGTCTGATAGGGGTTGCTATCAGACCTAATAATTCTGTATATCCTGTAATTCTTTTTTCCATAATAAAACTCCTTTGTTTCATTATAATGATAAATCCTTCATCTTTCAAATCTTTACAGCTGTCTTTTCATCCAGATATGAGGACAGTGTTCCTCATATTCAATATCGCCATAAGAAGCAAAACCAAGTTTTTCATAAAATGGCTTAGCCTGCAGCTGAGCATGCAAAACAACTTCACCTGAGGCCATCAGTGAACAGGCTTTTTCTACAATATAAGATCCTACATTTCTGTTTCGATAAGAAGAAATCACGGCAATTCGTCCCAAAACAAAATGTCCGTTTTCCTGAAAATAACGACAGGTTCCAATTGCCATAGGACCATCATAAAATACCAGATGAATGCAATGATGATCTCTTTGATCAAATTCATCCTGAAAACCCTGTTCTTTGACAAAAATTTCCGTTCTGATAACAACCGCATCATCAGGCAACACATCATATTTGTTATATGATAACAGTTCTTTTTGCATTTTCACATGTTCTACATTGGCATCCATAAAAACATCAGATATTTTACAATAGCCACATTTTTCATAAAAATGCCAGACGTGATATTTACTGTCCAGAACGATGCGATAATATCCCTGATTTTTATAAAAAGTTTCCAGATAAGCTAAAACATCTCGACCATAGCCATGATGACGATACTGTTTTAATAGACAGAAACGCTGAATGATGATTTTCATCTTTTCTTTTTTGATACGTACTGCTCCCATATCATGACCATCTATTCTAATCAGAAAATGATCACAAACACCGTTTAAGCAGTCATTTTCATCAGTTTCGATCTGACTGGAAACATTGAGTTCCTGAACAAAAACTTCCTGCCGAATCTGACGATATCTGTTCCATAAGCTATTTTCTTTGACTTTAATAATTTCCATAGTTCTCTCCTAAATCAGCATAGTAGCGACAACGACAGGAATCGTAATGACCGAAAACAGTGTCGAGACAATGATATTTCTGGTTACGATTTCCTTGTTGGCGTTATATTGTGTCGCCATCATCAATACCATTGATGCCACAGGCATAGCATTAGTGACAATGGCAATATTAGCATAATAAGGATCGATCTGCAGTAAACGGCAAACCAGCATTGTAATAAAAGGTATCAGCAGCAGGCGAACTGCTGAAAAAAGATAACTGCGCCAGTCTGTCAGACTCTCTTTGATTGGATATAAAGCTAATGATGAACCAATCATCATCATTGATAATGGCGAAGTCAGCGATCCAACACTATCAATAGTATCCATCATCACAGTTGGCAACGTAATATCAAAAAGATAAATAATAACCGCAACAAAAAGCAAGATGATACCAGGCGTCATCAGCAGTTTAGGATCAAAACGAAAAGCTTCCCCATCTTTTTTAGTCAGACACATGATCGCATAGGTATAGATAAACAGGTTAAAAGCCATATGCAGCAATGAAGCATAAAAAACCGAAGCATTGCCAAAAACACTGATCAGCACGGGATAGCCCATAAATCCCGTATTACCAAAAACCGCCATACATTCATAGACTGGCCAGTCTTTTTTAGGAAACGGAAAGATCACATTGATCACTTTTCCTAAAATAATAAAACCGATGTACATCAAAACTCCACAGCCCATCAACATAAACACAATACTTTTATCATCACTTTCCACACCTGCAATTGAACTGATGATCAACAGCGGTGATGTACAGTTAACGATCAAAGCTGAAATCTTTTTATTGGTATATTCATCAAAAATATGACATTTAAACAGCACATACCCTAAAACCAGCATCAAAAACAGCTTTAACATTGTCTGAAATATTACCAAAACATCCATTATTCGTCCCACTCCTTTATGTTTTTATATACCCATCATCTATTTCTCACCGTTTTTTTTCAAAAAAAGAAAAAAACATCCATCACAATACCTCTCTATCTTATCATTTTTGAAAACAAAAAGTCGCTTTGAGCGACTTTCAATTTAAAGATTCAGAAATTTAATTAATGCATTTTGTAATACATTTGAAAAATTAACATTATTTTTTTCTGCTAAATCGTTTAACCATGACGGAATTGTAACACTTTTTCGTACCGACTTATTATTGTATTTTTTATTAAATTCTAATGAATTAAACTTTACTGCGACCAAAATCTCATCTTTTGAAGTTTCTATACCATCAAAACATGGTTCTGGAATTTCTTCGTGATCTGCTCTCCTCCCTTCTAGACAAAGTCCTAAACATTCTTCTGCCATTTCCATTGCATTTTCAAAATTGTCACCACATGTCATTGCTTCTGGCAAGTCGGGAAATGTTACCGAATATCTGCCGTCAGATTCATTAAGAAAAACCGCAGGGTAATATTTCTCCATTTTTTTTCCTCCTTAAAATTGCATAAACAAAACAAGCATATTCAAGTCGAGATTTATTTCTTTATCCCGGCTCTTTTTAATATGCTTCTTTCAGTCCCTGGTGCTAAATCACCAGTGTGGAAAGGTACCGTAACTTTTATACCATTTTTTCTATTCAAAAACTGTTTATGCGAACCGATTTGTCGTATTTCTTCATATCCGTTCTTTTTCAACAGTTTTATCATTTGTTTTGCTGTTAACGGCACCACTTCACCACCTTTCAATAACATTATAATACATATTAATGCGTATTACAATACATTTTATGCATATTAATGTGTATTATATTATTATTCTTTTATAGAAGTTTTATTCACTTTTTTTACAAGAACTATTATTTTTTATAAACTTCTCATATAATACAAGCTAATAACAGCGACAATAAATATGAGTTCTATAATTCTATTATCATGTATATGTATCCTTCGTGTGTTTTTATATATCATGACAAGCCAAGATTCTCTTAACTTTGAAAATAAAAAAAGAAAAGTTATCCTTTTCTTTTCATCTTCAGAAACGCTGATCCTAAAACCGTAAAAATCAAGATCAAAACGATGATCATATAAAAGCTGCCAATTCCTAAAGTGGTTGCTCCAAACAATGATAAATCAAATCCAAACCAGCCAGTTGCAGCCCCATAATTCAAAAAATTATAGGGAGCCATCATCGTTCCATCCCAACGTACGCCCCATAGCTGTGCCAGGATCACGACATAACCAACATAGATAAGTGGTGGTACGATGGCATAAAAAACATGTTTCTGACTCGATCTGTATTTTTTATCAAACAACAGAAAATCGATGATCGCTAACAGCGGTGTTAACAGATGCACACAAAAGCTGCCAGCCCCATTATTCAAATACGCCCCGATCACGCCTGCTTCATTGGTCGGTGCCAAAAGCAGCAGATATACAAAACAGGTCAGCGTAATAGAAATCGTTGCCATGAACTTAATGATATAAAGTGGCTGCGATATCTTCTTTTTCTGAATTTCCAGCACCAGAAACAGTCCCAGTACCAGATCAATAAAAATATTTGACAGATTTGTAAAATATGTAAAAAACATCATTCCTGAAAATGACCGATACATACCATAAATCGATGCAACGATTGCTATCACTTTAATGATAATGGACAGATACTGTTCTTTTTTCTCATTCTTTTGCATAAATTTCACCCACGAAAATATATCACAAATTTACCTGTAATTCAAATTTCTTTGTAGTCATGTCTTATAAAACCGTTTTGAGAGTTATTTATATTTCCATTTTTTACTTCTTAAATCATTATAGAAAATATATTGTTTAAATATTCAATCCTGCAAGAAGAAAAGATTGCTATATCAATTTTGATAAAATCAAAAAACTGATATGCAAATTTAAAAATCTTAATCAGCACCGATTAGCATAATTTATCACTTTTATTAAAATCGAAAGTTCTATTAGGAACTTTCGATACTCAAAAAGAATAATAAAGATTAGATAATATTCTGACAAAGAAATGTTAACACAGCTAATCAAACCAAAATTTTGTTATATGAAAATATTTTTTTACTTTTTTATAGCCTGTTTTCCATATCCTTTCCTTCAAAATAATCGATCAATCCATAAACAACTTTCATTCCCACACGATAGAGCGCTTCATCCGTCGTTGCCGCAATATGAGGAGTAGCCAAAAACTGTGGCAAAGAAAGTAATGGGTGAGATTTTGATATTGGTTCATCTGAAAACACATCACAGGCCGCACCTTTGATTACACCATTTTTCAAGGCTTTATATAATGCTTTCTCATCAATAATTTCCCCTCTGGCAGTATTGACCAGCAAACAACTGCTTTTTGCATATCTTAAAATATCACCATGAATCATCTTTCTGGTCTGATCGTTTAACGAACAGTGCACACTGACAATATCTGCTCTGGTAAACAGTTCTTTCAATGTCTCACATTTTTCAATATGATCATTTAACGCCTGTTTTTCTGTTAAAGACGGAGAATAAACAATCACATTCATCCTGAATCCCATTTGCAGAATAAAAGCTGTTCTTCTAGCAATCTGACCCCAGCCAATCAGCCCAACTGTTTTTTCGAATAACTCTGTTCCCTCCAACTGCTTTGTTCCCAGTTCAATTTCATTTCCCTGTTGCAGACAACGATCTGCCAAATAGATGTTACGCGACAGATTCAACATCAAAGCGACTGTGAATTCCGCTACAGACTGAGCATTTTCTCCCGGTACACGGAAAACAGTGACTCCCCTGCTTTTTAAATAAGAAAGATTTAGATGATCATATCCAGTTCCATGTACAGCTACAACCTTTAAACTTTGACAACAGTCAATCAACTTTCTGTCAACTCTAAAATTTCTCACTATCAGTCCCTCAACCTGATCAAGTTTATCCCAGTCTGTTACAATTTTAAAATTTTTCTTTAAAAGATCATAGGCTCGCTGGTGGATCTGTTCACATAAAAATATTTTTCTTTTCATGACTATCCTTCCTCTTTGATTTCAACACCGAGAACTCCTATCAGTTCCAATGCCTGAAAACGGTTGATGATCAGACCTTTCAGTGTCTTTTCATCAATCGTAATGCCATCGATCTGACACGATGAAACATCAAGATGATCATGATGCAAAGAACTTAAATCACCAGAGATCAACTGTACTTCGTGAAATTCCGTCTTTTTAAAGACCGCATCAAAAAAAGTTGCTTCTTCCAGATCACATTTTTGAAACAGACTATGATCAAAATGACTTACGGCAAAATTGGCATATCTGCCCAGACATTGAATCCACTCTACATCTTTAAAGCGGCTTTCAATAAAACTGGTTCCTGTCAATTTACAGTTTCTAAAAACAACACGCTGAAAATAACGTCCTTCCAGGTTCTGATTAGATAGATCACATTTATCAAAGACAACATCAATAAAATCCACATCATGAAGATGAATCTTTGAAAAATCAATTCCCTCAAATTGACAGCTGTCAAATGTCAGATGTTCGATCTCCATTTCCTGATCAGGCTGATCATAAATCAAAGCATCATTAAATTCCTGCTGCTGGCAGCATGTCTTGAATGTTTTATGTTCAATATATGATAATTTTGGCTGCTTTATCTTCATCGTATTTCCTCCTGGTAAAACGCAGATATAAAAACAGAAAAACGGTTCATAATAAAATAGAAATACCCTCTTTTTTTCTTAATAAATAGAAACAAGACCATTTATATTATACAAAAAAGTATGATATAATGAAAATGTTCCATTGTTTTTATGTCAAAAAGTTAAGATATCGTTAACAAAATAGCAACAAATGTAAAGTTAATGTTAATTATGTTTACTTTATATAAAGAGAATGTTAAGCTACAAATGAAATTTAGGGGAGGTAAATATGGAACTCACAAACATTTTCACCATGCTTGGTGGTTTGGCTTTATTTCTATACGGTATGACCATGATGTCAAACGGTTTAGAGATGGCTGCTGGAAACAAGATGAAATCCATCCTGGAAAAACTGACATCTAATCGTTTTTTAGGTGTTCTGGTAGGAGCACTGGTAACAGCCATCATTCAGTCATCATCAGCAACAACTGTTATGGTTGTTGGTTTCGTTAATTCAGGACTCATGTCATTATCAAATGCTGTCTGGGTCATCATGGGAGCAAATATTGGTACAACAATTACTGGCCAGCTGATTGCGATTGACATCGCTGCCATCGCACCTTTAATTGCATTTATTGGGGTTGGTATGATTGTCTTTTTCAAAAATCAAAAAATGGATGCAATTGGTACTGTTATAGGTGGACTAGGAATTTTATTCGTTGGTATGGATACAATGTCCAATGCCATGGTTCCTCTTAGAACAATGCCAGAATTTGTCAATTTAATCACAAAATTCCAGAATCCAATTATTGGGATCCTGGTTGGAGCAGGATTTACTGCAATCATTCAAAGTTCATCTGCTTCTGTAGGTATTCTACAGGCACTGGCAAAAAGTGGTGTTATGACTCTATCATCATCAATCTATGTTTTATTTGGTCAGAATATTGGAACGTGTATTACATCCGTTATTGCATCAATTGGGACTTCCAGAAACGCCAAAAGAACAACGATCATTCATCTTTTGTTCAATATTATTGGAACGATCATCTTCGTAACCATCAGTATGCTTTTCCCATTTGCCAAATGGATTGAAAGTATTACACCAACCAATGTCACTGCACAGATTGCGAATGTGCATACGATTTTCAATATTGTGACAACATTGATCCTGTTACCTGTTGGTTATAAACTTGTTGATATTGCCTGCTTCATCCTGCCAGAAAAAGAAGATGAAAGCGAACATATGAAACTCAAATATCTTGATTTTTCTATTTTCAATAATGATTATCATATTGGTACAAGCGCAATTGCTAATACTCAGTTATTTAATGAAACTCAACATATGCTTAATGTTGCCAATAGAAATGTCAAAAGGGCATTTGAACTTCTAAATAATTATAATGATGAACAATATGAAGCATTAAAAAAAGATGAAGATTACATTAATTATCTCAATCAGCAAATTGTTAATTTTACAACAGAAGTTATTTCGCATGAATTTCCAACTGAAGGCTCTCAATCAATTGTTTTATTCCTGAAGTTGGCAGCAGATTTAGAAAGAGTCGGCGATCATGCAGTCAATATTGCTAACCGTGCAAAAGCACTTGCTGAAGTAGACAATCATTTCTCTAATGAAGCCACTGAAGAAATTGCTATCATGGAAAGCTTGTGTAATAATATTTTGGATGAACTGATTATTTTGGATTACGATGAATTCAAAAATATCGTTGATAAAGTTGATGTTATGGAAGAAAATATCGATAAGACACAGCATCAATTTGCAACGAATCAATTAAAACGTTTAAAAGATAAAAAATGTACAACTGAAAACAGTGTTATTTATACAAAAATTCTTACTGATTTTGAAAGAATTGGAGATCATGGTTTGAATATTGCCAAATATCTGTATCATATCAGAAAAGTTATGAATACGATGAAGATGATCAAACCAGAATTATCAGAACAGTAAAAAAGTCACTGCTTCTTAATCGAAGCAAGTGACTTTATTTTTATATTAAGCCTTTTTCTTCCAGCTGTTTCAAACAGTATGCTACCCCATTATCATTATTCGATAGAGTCACATAATCGGCTCTGGCTTTCACTTCATCAATCGCATTTTCCATAGCCACGCCATATCCGCAGTATTCGATCATCGATAAATCATTATATCCATCACCAAAAGCAATCGTTTCTTCCTGTTTAATTCCCAACTGTTTACATAACGCACTTAAAGAAGCCGCCTTATCAATACCATTGGCCATACATTCAATGAAATAAGGATCTGAACGATAAATTGACATCTTGCCCTGATATGGTGCCGCAAATTCATCGATGACGGTAGCGACATAATCTGGTTCTCCAGTAATCAATACCTTATTTACATCAAAATTGACTTCTTTTTTAAAATCATGAACATGTCTGATTGGCATTTTGGTCGTAAAACTTTCCAGTTGGATCCAATGATCACCAATATCTTCAGTAATGATCTCAGTTGGTGTATAAGTCAATGGCGATAATCCAAAGTATTTGGCACGGTCATACATTTCATGAGCTACTTCAGGAGTCAATGTCTGTTCATAGACAACCTGATTATTTTTATAATCTAAAACTCTGGCTCCGTTAAACGATAACAGATAACCTCCTACCTGATCTAAAGTCAGTTCTTTGGCTTCTTTAAAGATCCCTGCTGTTGGTCTTCCTGAGGCCAGAACAATGACAATTCCTTTATTAGCCAGTCTAATCAGTTCCTGTTTAGTCTCTTCAAGAATATTTTTATTCTTATCAGTTAAAGTTCCATCTAAATCCAATGCTATTAATTTATACATACTCTCCTCCTCGTATAATGTAGTTAAGATATTTTTAACTACATTTCTTGTATTTAGATTTTTGTTAAGAGATATCTATAAACTCATTATTCGTAGATTATAAAATCTATATTATAATGTCTGTAGAGATAGAGTGGTTTTAG
>CASETM010000004.1 GCA_949290865.1 uncultured Bacillota bacterium | reverse complement strand
TTATGGGAAGTAAAAATAAAAAAATCCCAATAAAACAGGGGAATTTAACATCTACTTCTCATAATATTTTACTTCTCATAAGATGAATTAGGATATCTGCCAATAGATAAAGAAGATTCAAAACTGTTTTTTCAGCTTATAGATAAGCGTTACGAAAAGAAAAGTACGATCATCACAACTAATATTAATTTTTCGAACTGGGATGACATATTTATGGATCCAGTTATCGCAAATGCCATACTGGACAGAGTATTACATCATGCACATGTTGTCAATATAACAGGAAAATCGTACAGACTTAAAGACTATTATGATGATTCTGAAAATTAAGAATTGTACATGCCTATGTGATCGAATTTATACATCTTTATATTGACATTAATAGCAATAAATAATAGCATTCATTTTTACACTGCTCCTTTCAAATGTTATCTTCTAAAAATCTTTTATATACATTTTTTATTACTATATTCAAAGTTAAGCTTATTGAATCGATAGGATTTTTAATATCTTCATAACTGTAAAATCGATCATCACAGTCTGCTTCAAAATATTCATATAAGTCATCTTTAATTACTATTTCTTCAAGATAATCGTATATTTCTTTTTGCAATAAACCACTATTGATTTTTTTAATTAAATCATCTTCATTTTTTATAATAAACCCTAACATTGTTTTCACCTTCTTATCTATATGAAGGTGGTATGAGGACGAGAAAGGAAAGGGGAACCACCTTCATGTATATATCAACCCGCCGAGAACATTGCTCTACTGCTTTATTAAGTTGGCGGTATTTTAATTAATAAAATTATTTATTAGCAGCTGCATCTCATCTAAAATATCTTCAAGTTCATAGCAAATTCCTTCTAAATTTATTTCTCGAGCAGCATTAACTGTTTTTCTAATCTGATTCACATTATTTTTCATCATTTTTACAATATCTTCTTTTGTTAATGCTTCATTGGCATTAACTACCACATCACTATTTTCATTGAATATCTGACTATCAGCTGGATCATCTATATAATCATAAATATCGGTCTGCCCTTCCAGCTGATTATCTTCTGTACTACTATCTTCCTCTTGTAAATCTTCATCCAAAACCACCTGCTCGGTAAATTTATTGATTAATTTATCAACATAACGCCCGGATATTCCTAATTGTTTGCCTATCCAGTCACGTTTTTTCCCTGCTGGTTTATTTTCTAACCGGTTATATAATTTTTCTATAATAAGCACTTCATTATATCTTTCTTCAGCTGTTTTTTTCCTTTGGATGTTGCTTTTAACTAAAAACTCAAGTTCACTGAATTTATCTTCAGGTTTTGCTACGATAGATATATTGATATATCCATCACCTTTTCCCTCATCATGAAGTTTTTTTATTGCTAAATAACGGGTATTTCCTCCTAAAAGGGTATATTTACACCCATCTGTTTCACCATCAAAATCCACAGTACTTTCATATGCGATAGCATTTTCCATCTGGCCGTTTTCTAAAATCGAATTCATAAGACCTGCAATAATATCATCGCTGGCATCATCATAGACCGCTTCATTTAATCTATTTATCCTTACCTCATTAATACTTACTCTTTTTGTCATTCCTAAATTTCTGGTCATACTACTTAATAAAGTCATTATCATTTCCTCCTTTTAAAATCGTTTATAAAATATTTACTTCCCACCACTCATTGATCAAATACAATATATATTCCTTTAATTTCTTTAACTCTTTTCTAAAATCAGCAAAAGTCTGTTTACTTCCTATATAAATAAATGTTTTTTTACCAGTATTATCTATCAATTCAATATCTGTTTTATTTACTAACTTATCTATTTTATAAATTAATCTATTAAAACTTCTGATATTTTCATCATAACCGCTATGATAATTTCCTTTGTAATCTATATAACTTTCACCATCGGTCAAACGTCCTAGTATCATATGTTCATACCTGATGGATAATTCAGTATTTATTTCATTTATTAAAGAAGATTTTAAACATCTTCTAGCGATTTTATATTTGTCATCCTCCACCCGCTTTGGACAGCTGATATATTTTTTGCTTACTTCAAACAGTTTGCTTACAGTCCTAAGCAATGTCAGTTTAACGTCACTAACAATACTTCTTAGCCACGATGTAAGTTTATTAATATCAAAGTTACTGTATTTGAATATCTTTTTTTCAACTTGGGCAACATAAATTTCATTAATAACAACATTTCCTTTATTATCCAGCTTTGGATCACCTTTTTTATGTAAAAGAACTGCATTAGGATTATCTTTTTTACATCTTTTCTTAGTAACTGGATTCCAGTAATAATCCTGATTCCATATTTCCATATTTATCTGCTTTCTATCGTAGTATTTACGGGTGAAACAGATTATATCTGCATACATTCCTTTACCCTGTTTGAACAATTTAAAACAGTATAAATAATTATTTGTCTTATAACAGCTATTAATCTGAATCA
Organism: uncultured Bacillota bacterium; assembly: GCA_949290865.1. Lineage (GTDB taxonomy): Bacteria > Bacillota_I > Bacilli_A > Erysipelotrichales > Coprobacillaceae > Faecalibacillus. The sequence continues at coordinate 5,656 of CASETM010000004.1, read as the reverse complement.
TATACTCTTTAACAAATTCCTGTGCTTTTTCTTTGTCGTGAAATTCATATGGCAATAATACGATTATTTCATGTGCCCAGATATTTCGGTATGCTTTTTTATCCGGATTTTTTCCATAATTTCGTAATCTGCTTTCTTTGTAGGCTACTAATCGTTCTACAACGATTTCATAATCTTCACGATTTGAATAAATATCATCTCCTTTGAAAAAATTCATTACATCTTCTTTAGTGTCACACGTGTTATAATGCACATAATTTTTATACGTTATCATAAAATTCTCCTTACTCATTGTCTGGCGGTACGAAATCGACATTAAAGTTTCACTTTAATGTTTTTTTTGAGATATCATGCAATTCTCTGCGTGTCATCTCTGTTTTTTTTGCCGCATTGATAAATTCTTCATATCCAAAATTTATTTCCGGATGCTTATAAGCAATGCTGTATATTAACTTTAAAAATTTCTTTACTCCTATAAAATCCTTTGCTTTATACAAGTTATTAATTTCTGCTGTTAGAATATTAAAAATAGGCGCTATATCATAAGCTATTTTTTTAGTATTATTGTCATACTGTACCAGCAGTAACTTAACTACTTCCTGCAAGGCATAGCTTTGTGTATGGTTTCTTTTACAGTAGCTATAGTAATCATTAGCTGTAAAATCAATGCTACTATCAAAATATGCTAAAATTAGACAAGCTTTATTAAAAAGATTCGATATCCTGTTTCTATCCATACACCTTTTCCAGGCTATATTTTCAAAAGTAGTGTTCCAGAAGCATCTCTGTTCTATTAGTTCTCTTAAAAATAGGTCAAGTTTCTGCAAATTATCAAGATACTTAACATACCTAGCATAAATGATCTCTTTATCGATTCTATTGTTTACGGTTCTTATCATTTTACTGCTTTTATAAGTACTATCTGGATTTATCGTAATAATAGAGCTGGAATAAGAAGGTATATTATCTACAGATAAATCCACAGCATATGTATCTACAGCTTTTAATTGCTGAAGAACTCTTTTTTTTACTACTTTTTCTCTTTCTGTTAATTTAACCCAGTCACTCATTAAACTTCTCCCCTTTATTAAGAAAAGTAAAACAAAAAACGTTAAGCCAAATTTTTTGACTTAACGTATATATATATTGTTATTTTATTCGAGTGTAGGACACTATATCGTGCCATCAATCAATGTCCAGTCATGATCACGATTTGTCAAGTCACCTGGCAATTGTCTTCTTTTTGAACTGTCTCAAATTTTGCGACAGTTGAATTATCTAATTCTACCTTCAATGCATTTTTATATATCTCCCAATAGTTTTGATATTTTTATCAAACAATTGTTCTCTATATACTGTTTCATTATTAGAATCATCGTCTCATACAAAACCTCTCTTTTTAAATTGTACAACTTCACTTCTTTCTACTATATCAATTATAACATTACCTTCTTCATTTAAAATTTAATCAACTGGCATATGATACCACTAACTCGCTCTTATTTCATTAAAAAGCACAAAAAAAGATCCAAGATAGTCTTGAACCTTTCTTCGTATTTGTTTTGATTAACGTTTTGAGAACTACGAAACCCTATAAAACAAGAACTTTATAGCATTTTTGTCGCTTACTTGTTGCATTGCCAAAACTGATTAAAACGCCTCAATTAGTTCAAAATAACAGTCTAAGCGCACTAAATTCTGCAATCTTTTTATTCTTCTCAGTATTTCTACTCCCTCTTTGGTCAATTGATGTCCATCTTTATCTAACACTAATGATTTTGCTTCAAGATTCTATCAATTGTCTTCATTGGATCCAGAGAATGATACGCAAAGAACAAATGCCTAAGTTCCTTACCTTTTATAATCTTATAAGCATTTTTACTATCAATTTGTATTTTCCCATAACTAGATTTACCATATTCTATATCAAGTTTTTCGAAATTTTTTTCAATTGTCATGCTTTGTTAAATTATCCATTCTAGAAACAAATTTAGAATTCATAAACCGACGAATAAATATATTCGAACTACATTCTTCTCTAGTAATAGATTGTTCAAAAATTTTTCCCAGTACATCACATAGTAACAAATCAACCTGATCCATTTCTCTTTTCATAATATATTGACCTTGCCCCCCCCTATACTATTTTCGAGCCATTTTTATTTTGGCATTTCCTACTTTATTATCGCCCAATCTTTTGATTTGATACTTTTCTTTTTTTTTGCTACATAAATAACATCTTTCAACAATTTTTACCTGGCTCAAGGCTTTTTTTTAAAAATGTATTGAAACCCTAAATTAGTGGCTGCCAAACAATGTATACACTGCTCATCAATAATTTCATCTTCAATAAAACTATCAATAATTCTAAACATTCTGTTATCAGCGATTGGCGCAACTAAATAATCTACGCCTTCTAATTTATGAATTAGATTTTTTATAATTGGATGATCTCCATACCCATTTAGTCTTCCTCTAAAATATACTATCGTCAACATCCATTCTTGATTGACTTTATATTCAATGTTAGAAAGGTTTTGTAGATTGAAACTTAATATATAAACACTAGATGTATCAAATCCGCTTACAAATAATGTTGTTGAGATAAATTAAGTAGCTCTCTAATTAATTTAACATCTTCATCTATTCTATAATTGACCATAGATTCAATATCACCTCACAACAATTATGACTAACGTTTTGTTATCTCTTAGTTAGCATACATTAGATAAAAATAACTGATTTTATCATTTGTTTTTATACTCTATTTTTAGTTTGCTGCTTTATTGCTACCATATTTAGCACAATTCAAATTCTCTCACGTCAACAAACCCTAAAGAAAATCAATACCTTCAATTAACTAAAAGGTTCTGAAATTTAATTGTAGTAAAAGTTTTACATTACTAAGGTATATCATTCTTACTTAATAATTATCTTAATAAGTTGCATCATAATATCCTTATCTTCTGGTCTTGACGTTGCTACTAATATCGTTAAAGTCGCTAAAGCATCATTATTAATTCTTTCTTTTCCATTTTTATATAATGCATTGTTCTTTTCTAAAAAATATAAAAATATTGTTGCTCCAATCCTCTTATTACCATCAATAAAGCTATGGTTTTTAACAATAAAATATAATAATGCACTTGCTTTGTCTTCAAGTGTTGGATATAAGTCGTTTCCTCCAAAACTTTGATATATAGTTGATATACTACTTTTAAATGAATCATCTCTTTCAATTGCAAATTGATCTCCTTGATTTGCAAACATTGTATTGTGTATCAATTTTATACATTCATCATATTAAATAACATATACTTCTTTTTGTCCTTCAGGTACTTCTAAACAATGATGATCATAATCACCTAATATTTTAAATCCTCTTTGATAAGCTTTTAAAAACTCTAACATGGCATCACTCGTTGGTAATTTTCCACCTGCATCTTTATATTGATCCAACATTCTTGTGATGTATTCAACATCTTGAAAGTGTCTATCATTTATAACATATCCTTTTAATAAGTATTCTCTTAATATATTATTAGCCCATTTTCTAAAAAGAATACCTTTAGCTGAATTCGTTCTATAACCAACAGCTAAAATAACATCTAAATTATAATACTTTACCTTATATTCTTGAACACCAAGTTTACCCATATGTGCAAAATTTGCACACATGCTATTTTCATCAAGTTCACCTGATTTAAAAATATTTTTAATATGCCTCGTAACAACAGTTCTATCAATTCCAAATAAACTAGCTATTTGCTTTTGATTTAACCAAACTGTTTCACTATCAGGAGAAACATTAACGTCTAATACAAAATCTCCATCCTTAAATTGAACTATTTCATTTCTTTCTACTGTATCATCCATAATATCACCTTATTCATTTAAAATTTTATTAATTATTTTATTATATAACTAACTCACACTTATTTCATTAAAAAATACAAAAAAAGATCCAATATAATCTTGAATCTTTTTTTGTATTTGTTTTGATTAACGTTTTGAGATCTCTTACATCTGATAAAATCAACGTTATTTAGTTATTTTGCTGCATACTTGTTGCATTGTCAAAACCTCTTAAAGAATTCTAGAGCAAATGTCGTAATAACATTCATGCTTAAACCTCGCAGCTACCTCGCAATTTGCATCATCTAACTATCTCATTTCATATGTCTGTTTAGGATCATATTTACTTCCATTACGCTTAATGATGTTCAATTTAATTAGATGATTTAATCTAGCAGATATTGTATTAGGTGCTTTACTAGTGAAAGTGCACAATTCTGCTCTTGTCACTGTCTTCTTGCTTGCTAAATATGTTAAAATTGATTTTTCTAATTCATCAAGTTGTTGCCATATTTCTGGTGTTATAATACGTTCTAAACGACTTTCTTGTCGAATATTACGCATTATAATATTATTTTTTAATATCAATTTAACTGCATATTCAGGTTCACTATACTCTGGTTCATCTAAAAAGAAATCTGCCATATCAGAATAAATACGTTTTACTCCTTCATTCAATTCTCTTACCCAACCAAAATCAGTTAATACCCTTGAAATTCTCGGATTTCTTGCGTAACGAGTATCTTTCATATTATTAACTGTCACAATATTTGGTAGCTTTCCTGGACTTTTAATTTCTAAACGATCATCAAACATAGTCACCAGTATATATCTTCCACTCATCCCATACTCACGATGTGTTACTGCATTTACTATACCTTCTAACCACGAAAATTCTGGATATTCAGGAACTGTTTTAAATTTACCAGTTAATGGATCCAATGCGGTAAATTCTCTTAATTGAGATGAAATAAATAATCTAGTTTCATCAATCAATTTAAGAATATTACATTCAATAGTTTTATCTTTAATAATATTCATTCGTGTCCCAACTTGAGCTGAATTCCCGTCATAACGAACAAATCTTACTCTACAATTTGGATAAAACTGAGAAATATTTTTTGCAAACAGAAGAACCGCAGCGTTTGTCAAATAATTATTTCCATCTTGACTTTTAATAAAAGCTCTAGCTTTTAAAACTTGTTCAGTCGGCAAATGACTTGCATCTAGTTTTTCTTTATATTCGCTAATTAATTCTTCATCTAAATCTTCGATTGATGCATCTCTATTAATCTCATCTTCAAAATGTCTAGTACTTTTTGCATATTCTAAATTTCTAAGGTCATCTCCTTTTAATTCTTTAGTTTTATCGCCAATTCTTAAATAAGTAGAATCGTTTATTGTTCTTACAATTTGATCCAACACATGGTTGAATATGCAATAACAACAATTGATCTTCTTCTCCCTTACTGTTTATAACATTTAAAAACTCTTCATTATACTGTGGCATGGGTTTACATCCATTCTTAGGAATAGCAATAAACTCATTAACTTTATCCATACCATACTGATGGATTCCTTCAATTTCTAATGTCTTATCACTTATTCCAATGACAATAGTACCACCTTCAGCATTAGCAAAAGCTGAGATTAAAGGCGCTAAATCAAGATGGTTTAATTTTCGCCGATTTTCTATCAAAATATTTATTTTCATGTTCCGTTTGCATATATTCCAATGTTAAAAAAGGATTATAAGAAGAAAATACTTGATTCACAATGATCCCTCCTAAGAACCTAATTT
>CASETM010000003.1 GCA_949290865.1 uncultured Bacillota bacterium | reverse complement strand
TTTATTTTATATTAAAATTAAAATAAAAAAACAACCCATACCATAAATTTAGGGTAGGGTTGGTCTTATAGATATCTAACACACAGTTTTATTGTATAATTTTACTGTAAACTTCATCTAAATCTATTTTATCGCTATTATCATTAAAATCGATGATCAGTTCATTTTCATTGTATCTTGGCAAAATATGAATATGAAAATGATAAACAGTCTGTCCAGCAATTTCATTGGTGTTAGTTAAAACATTGAGCCCTTGAGCATGACATTTTGTCATAATTGTTTGAGAAACTTTTTTAACAGTTTTAAACAGATGTGACAAAGTATCATCATCTACTTCCAAAATATTAGCAAAATGCTGTTTTGGAATGACAAGAGTATGACCATAAGTTGCCTGAGACAAATCCAAAAAAGCCATACAAACATCATCTTCATAAATTATTTTTCCAGGGATTTCTTTGTTTGCTATTTTACAAAATATACAGTTATCCATTACTTAATACCTCCATATTTAATATTTTAACATAAAAAAGGGGCTGTAACGAAATAACTTTTTAAAGAGTTGATTTTGTTTCAGCTCTTTTCTTTTTCTGCTTTTAGGCAATAAAAAAACATCTTTTCTCTTTTTCTGGTATCAAGATGCAGTATTTATTTATTTTTATTCTGTTTTACCTGTTTTTGGGCGCAATGTCCCTATATCGCTCAAAATCTCTTTTTTTCACGGGCATATCTTTTTAATTGAGAAGCGATTTCTCTCTTTCTTCCTTTTCTTTCTTCAGGCGATATTTATGATATTTCCTTAAATTATAGCCTAAACACACAATAAGAAATTCCATTTTTGCATTTTTCAGCCCTCTTCTCGTGAATCTTGTGAATTTCATATCCTGTTTGATTACCCCAAATGCTCCTTCAGCCTGTATGCTTCTCTGCTTCTTTAATTCCTTTCCAAATTCCGTTGACAGATTTTCATCTACAGCTGCATGGAATTCATCCAGCACTGCATCTCTGCTCACGGTTTTCTGATGCTTTTTGCTTCTGCAGCATTCGCCTTCAAATGGACATCCTTCACAGCTTTCCTGACTTCCCATTTTCTGTATGATCCTCAGATATTCTCCTCTGTCATCATATGTCTCGCATATGTTTTGATCAAAAACATGACCTTGCGGGCATACTTTATATCCTTCACCAGTCGTTTTCCAGTTCAGTGTGCTGAATATTTTCTTTCTGAATTTGGATTCATTCTTTTTTGCATACATTGGATACTTCATGTACAGCTTCATTTTATGTGTCAGACAGTACATATAGTTGTCATAGCTTCCGTATCCTGCATCCGCCATTGGATAAACGGGATATTCTCCCATATATTCTTTATATCGTTCCATGAACGGTATAAAGGTTTTTACATCTGCCGGTCTCTGAAACAGATCTGCATTCACTATGACTCCACCACTGACTGCAATCTGTGCATTGTAGCATGGGCGACTCAGCCCTGTGTTGCAGTAGTAATCGATCTTCGTTGCACACATCGTTGCATCATGATCTGTTTTTGAGCAGCTGTTTCTGTCTCCCATGATATCCAGCCAGTATTCATATTCTTCTGATTTGATGTAATATTTCAGAAACTGATCATACCATCTCTGAAGTGCTGTTTTTCGTTTCCCTTTCCCATAAACAGGACTGATATCATTTTTAACCATGCACTCCATCAGATACTGTACAATATAGCCGATTTCCTGAGCACAGTAAAACTGCTGATATGAAAAGTCAAATCCTCTTTCACTGTTCAGTGATATGATTCCTTCTGTTATTTTTGTAAACAGCCTTTTTCTGGCATTGATGATCCTTGTTTTATAGACAAAGCTGTATTTACTGGCATTGGCTTCAAACTTTGTACCATCGATATATTGAACGGTTCTGTCTATGTTCATCAGTTTTCCAATGTTTTCACTGATGTCAAAGAAAACATGATCGATATCAACAGTAAGATAGTTCTTTAACAGACGTTCAAAAGCCATAAAGCTGGGTGTTTCCTCTTTTGTGATATACATGAATCTGATGTCATGCCTGCACAGGGATTCCAGACTCCTCAGGTCATTAGAACCGATCATCCTCGCAAAAAGAACAGCCTTCAGAAGCATCACGTTATCATATCCTTTCCTTCCACGACATTCATTTCTTTTTAGATATCTGTTTAAATTCACTCCTTCCAGTGCCTTCAGGAAAGAAACAACCTCATCATCGGGATCAATTTTTAATCCCAAATCCAGTGGCAAAGATAACTGAAATGCGTTATAATTATCATTGTAATTAGATTGTGTAAATGTGATGGTTTCCATAATCTAATTATACCAAAAAAGACAATGCCTATCAGTATAATACTGACAACATTGTCTTTTTTTAGGCCTGTATTAATATTTTATTTCGTTACAGCCCCTTATTTTGGAATCATAACATTGATTGCTTTTTTTAAAATACATGTCTGAATAGGTAAAGAACATCCCTTTTCCCCATCTACATCCATGATCAGATCAGTGTTTTTACATGATATGGTAATCTTTTCACCTTGAATATATTCTATAAAAGGACTTTTCTGATGTTTACCAAAGCGATAGTCTTTGAATAAGGCGATCAGATCAGTCAATGAACATTTTTTAATGACCATGAGATCTAGTTTTCCATCGTTAATATCAGCAAATGGAATAATGTTGTCAAAACCACCAACTCTTTTGGTATTTGTAATTCCAAACATATAGGCATCAATATCTAATTTTCGATCATCAATCTGAACTGATAACTGCAGATTGGTTCTTAATTGCTGTGGCAGAT
>CASETM010000002.1 GCA_949290865.1 uncultured Bacillota bacterium | reverse complement strand
TTCCATCATTTACCAGAACAGAAATAACAGATGATCTGGCAGATATTTTTGGATTCCAGCCATCAAGAGAAGTGTTGACACAAAAATATTTAAAAAAATTTTCAAGAGTAGCAAATTCAAGAAAAAGTACGAAACTAAAATCAAAATCCGAATAAGTGAAAATGCCCATAAATTCAACGTTTATGGGCATTACGCTCTAAAATAACTGTAAAAGATAGGATTTAAACATTAGTAAAATTAATATATAATAAATTTGATATTAGGAGGACTTATATGATAAAACTTGAACAATATAAAATCTTTAATGAAGCAGCATCTACCTTATCTTTCTCTCAGGCAGCCAAAAATCTCTATATCTCACAATCAGCAGTATCACAAACCATCCATGCCTTAGAAAAAGAACTGAACACCCAGCTTTTCATTCGTCAAAGCAAAGGTGTGATCCTCACTAAAGAAGGTATGCTTCTCCATAAAAATATTACCGAAGCTCTCTCTTTGATAACCTCCGTAGAAAACGAACTGTCAAATCATCACGATCTCAGCGCAGGAGAACTTGTCATTGGTGCCGGAGATTCCATCTGTGAAAACTTTCTGGTTGATTTATTAAAGGTCTTTCATCAGCGCTACCCTGATATCAAGATCAATGTCATCAATGGGACATCCTTAGAAACCATCGAATACCTTAAAGCCGGCAAGATCGATATCGCCTTTATCAATCTACCCTATCAGGAAGAAAGCATTGAAGTCAAACCATGTTTTGCTATTCACGATATCTTTATCGCTAAAGATCCTGATGATCATCTCTACACTTATCAGGAAATTGCCCAAAAAGATCTGATCCTGTTAGAAAAAGCTTCTAATTCAAGAAACTATATCGATAAATATTTTGCTAAAGAAGGCATCTTATTAAAACCCGAAATGGAACTGGGAGCACATCAGCTTTTATTAGAATTCACGCATGCTAATTTAGGTATTGCCTGTGTCATCAAAGAATTCTCCCAATATGAACTTGATCATCATAAAGTCTATGAAATGAAACTAAAAAAGCCTCTTCCTTCCAGAAGCATAGGCTATGCCTATCTGAAAAGAAAAAGCCTTTCCGTTGCATCACTTAAATTTCTTGAATTAATCCCTTTTCACTAGCTGATAGATCTGACTTAACAGCTTTGCTTCCAGCTTTGGTAAAGAAAGACTGGCTTTAACCAGTAAAGGAATATCAAACGATATTTCTTTTTCTTTATACTTCAGTAAAACATGAACAACTTCCCCTAGTGGATGCAATTCACTGCTTAACTGCATAAATACTTCCCCACCATTATTAATAAAACGTTCACTCAACTGAAAATCACACTGATTATAAATCGTAAAGCCATCAACATACTTCATGATTTCACTGTAAAGATCAGCTGTTTCCAGTACATGTCCCTGCAAACGATTAACAATAGCATCCCTGGTATCCTGCATCATCGCTTTAGCACTTAAAGCATCCCCGGCCTTGACAGCCAAACGAATTCTAACCAGTTCTTCAGAAGCATATAAAGCAATAGAAACCTGTTTCTGCTTCATCACGATATCATCGATCAATGCCGCTGCTGCCGATTCACCAATACCCTGAGTAATAATATCTTCACTGTAAAGTCTGTCCTGACGATATCTTTGCAAATAAAGTTTCAGTTCATGATCGACCACATATTTCATTTCTTTTGGTGGACCTGGCAGATTGATGATCATTCGGTCATCCTTTGCCATCACACAGCCATTGGCTGTGCCAATAGGATTGTCCAGGACATGACAGTTTTCAGGAAAATAAGCCTGTTTAAAATTATTATCGCTGACCTGTTCCAGTCCTGTCACAAAACAGCATTTCTCATTCACTTTTTTGGCTTCTGCTTCATCATAAACCATTTTCAGTCCCAAATATTTGGCAGATAATTCTTTCGTCAGATCATCTTCCGTTGGTCCTAATCCCCCTGTCGTGATCACACAGTCAGCACCACGTAAAAAAGCATTATCCAGACAATCAAGAAATCTTTGCGTGTTATCACCAACAACTGTTGAATAATAGACATCAAATCCCAGCTCTTTACACATCTTTTGCAGATATGTAGCATTAGTATTAACGATTTCACCTAACAACAGTTCTGTCCCTACGTTAATAATTTCTACATTCATTTTTTCACCCCATTAAAAATAGGTTTTTCTATACCAGAGAAAAACCTAAAAAACTTACCGCCATCATAATAATTCCCGCCAGGACAACACCTAACATGACGGCAATACTCGTTGATTTAAAATCCATATCCAAAATACTGGCAGCCAGCGTTCCTGTCCACGCTCCTGTTCCTGGCAGTGGAATCCCTACAAACAGTAACAGCGCAACAAATAGACTTCTTCCCACCTTTTCCTGCAGCTTCTTTCCACCTTTTTCACCTTTTTCCAGACACCAGGTAAAAAAGCCACCAATCACTGGTTTATCACATCCCCATACCAGTACTTTTCTGGCAAAAAGATAAATAATTGGTACAGGTAACATATTTGCTATAATACAGACGATATATGATGGAATAATAGGTAATCCTAATCCTTGTGATACCGGTATCGCTCCTCTTAATTCAATTAATGGAAGCATCGATATAAACGCAATATATAAATATTTCATCAAACTCTCCTTTTTTTGTTTTAATTATAACAAAATCACTTAATTAATCAATCCCTATTTTCTACGATAGGCAACCTGATTGAATGTATATTTGTCAACCCGATAATAAGTATAGCCATATTCAATGCATTTTCCATTATGCAGACAAGTAATCGACAATACTCTTAAAAGCGGTGTCACCTCATCAACTTTTAAACAGTTCCCTAACTCTTTACCAGCCATGACCGCATCGATCTGCTGATCAGAAAAACTGATCTGTAAATGCAAATCATCTTCAAAATACCGAAACAACGATGTGCTTGGTGCCGATAACGGAATATCTCCAGTAATTTCATGATTACAGTAACATTCTTCAAAAGCCAAGGGTTCATCATTAACAAATCTAACACGTTTAATATGCCAAACCTTTGATCCTGGTGTTAATGACATTTCCTTGCAAATTGTATCATCTGCTTCAATCAGTTCATGAGTAATGACCTTAGTCGTACATACTTCATTTTTCTTGGCACAGTCCTCGGTCACACTGTTCAATCCATCAAAACTTTTAAATCTTGATTTTTTACAGACAAAAGATCCCACTTTTGGTATCGAATAAATAATGTTATCATTAATCAGATCCGTTAATGCCTGTCTAACGGTCATACGGGTGACATCAAACAATTCACATAAGGTATGTTCACTTTCAATTTGTTCGTTTTCTTTATACTTACCATCCTTGATGTTTTGAATGATATATTCTTTAATTATCATATATTGTGGTTTCTTTTTCGCCATAATATCCCCTCACTGGTAGTAATATATCACTTCTCATTTATTTTGAAAAGAAAAATGTGAAAAAAATATCATATTATTTTGCTGTAACAATTGTTATTTTTTGCTATAGCATATCATACTCATCAAAAAAAGTATTATTCAAAAAACCTTGAATAATACTCCTTTTTTTAAATTTCACTACCTTCAAACTGTGACTGATACAACGTTGCGTAGAAACCACCTTTATCCAGCAGCTCATAATGATTGCCAATTTCAACAATATCGCCATCTTTCATGACAATGATCGTATTAGCATCTCGAATCGTTGACAAACGATGCGCAATCACAAAGCTGGTTCTTCCTTCCATCAGTTTTTCCATACCTTTTTGAATAAGAATTTCTGTTCTGGTATCAACCGAAGACGTCGCTTCATCTAAAATCAGAATTTTAGGATTTTTCAGAAAAGCTCTGGCAATGGTTAATAACTGCTTCTGCCCTTGAGATATATTCGAAGATTCCTCATCAATAATTGTCTGATAGCCATCTTCTAACGTATTAACAAAATGATCGACATAAGCCATCTCACAGGCATTTTTAAATTCTTCATCACTACAGTCTAAATTACCATATTTCAGATTTTCTTCGATTGTTCCATTAAACAGCCATGTATCCTGTAAAACCATACCAAAAAGACTTCTCAAATCATGACGAGAAAAATCTTTAATATCAATACCATCAATAAAGATATTTCCTTCATTCAGTTCATAAAATCTCATCAGCAGTTTAACAATCGTTGTCTTTCCTGCTCCCGTAGGACCAACGATGGCAATGGTCTGTCCAGCATGAACATGCATATCAAAATGATGAATAATTGTCTTTTCTGGAACATAACCAAATTTCACACCCGCAAACGTCACTGATCCTTCAACATTTTGCAGCTGTTCACTGGTAACCAGTGGTGTTTCTTTTTCCAGTTCTTCTTCTTCCAAAAATTCAAAAACACGTTCAGCAGCTGCAGCCGTACTTTGCAGCATGTTCATGATCTGTGCCATCTGATTGATTGGCTGATTGAACTGTCTGACATACTGGATAAAAGCCTGGATATCACCAATCGTAATATTCTGACCACCAGCCAGGAAACCACCAATAATACAGACAGCAACATAACCTAGATTACCAACAAACGTTGATAAAGGCTGCATCAGCCCAGACAGAAAATTTGATTTCCATGCTGAATTATATAATTCATTATTATATTCATTAAACTGTTTCACTGATGCGGCTTCGCCATTAAATGCTTTAACGACCTGATGCGCACCATACATTTCCTCAATATGACCGTTAACATCACCTAATGATTTTTGCTGCTTAACGAAATATCCCTGTGATCGTTTCATCACGTTGATAATAAGAATCAGCGAAACAGGCAGTACCAGCACCGCAATCAGTGTCATCTGCCATGAAATCGTCAGCATCATCACAAAAATACCAATAACGGTCACTGTTGACGTGATCATTTGCGACATACTTTGATTCAATGATTGAGCAATCATATCAATATCATTTGTTACCCTTGATAACGTATCCCCACTGCTATGACGGTCAAAGTAAGAAAGTGGCATTCTATCAATCTTTTCACATAATGTTTTTCTTAAATCATATGACACTTTCTGCGAAATACTGGCCGTTGTATAAGACTGAATATAGCTAAATAAAGCTGAAACAATATACAGTCCCACCAGAATCAAACAGATCATGCCAATATAATCAAAATCAATTCCTCCCGTATTTTGAACTTTAGCGACAATTCCTTCTGATAGCTTATCTGTTGCTTTAGCTAAGATTTTTGGCCCAATAATCGTAAAGACTGTTGACCCAATGGCAAAAACCAAAACAATAAACAGTTTAAAATAATAAGGTCTTAAATACTGGAAGAGCTTTTTCAATGTCCCTTTAAAATCCTTCACCTTTTCCGGTGGTCTATTTCCTCCGTGCATTCTAGGCATTTTCCAATTCCTCCTTTGAAAGCTGTGAATAAGCGATTTCCTGATAAACCTCACAGCTTTTCATCAATTCATCGTGACGACCAATACCAACAATACGACCTTTATCCAAAACAACGATCTGATCTGCATCCATGATCGAAGCGATACGCTGTCCAACAAGCAAAACAGTGCTATTGGTTTTTTGAATCAGTTTATTTAATTCTTTCCTCAGTTTAGCATCCGTTTTAAAATCTAATGCTGAAAAACTGTCATCAAAAATATAAATATCTGGTTTTTTCGCTAAAGCTCTAGCAATGCACAACCTTTGTTTCTGACCTCCAGAAACATTGGTTCCCCCCTGTGCAATTGGACTTTGTAATCCCTCTTCTTTTTCATCAATAAATTCTTTTGCTTGGGCTATTTCGATAACTTCAGCCAATTCTTCATCAGAAATATCAGGAGCCCCATATTTCAGATTTGATTCAATCGTTCCGCCAAAAAGAACACCTTTTTGAGGAACAAAACCAATGACATCTCTTAAATCATGCATTCTGACATCCTTAACATTGACACCATTGACAATAACTTCTCCCTGAGTTGCTTCATAAAATCGTGGTATCAAATGAATCAGTGTTGATTTACCTGAACCAGTCGAACCAATAAAAGCTGTTGTCTTACCTGGAGAGGCAGTAAAACTAATATTTTCCAGAACTGGTTCATGCGCTCCAGGATACTGGAATGAAACATTTTTAAATTCAACCAGCCCTTTTTTACTGTTAATGAAAGGCATTGGATCTTTTGGATCAATGATCTTAGGTTCCGTCGCAATAACTTCATAAATACGTCCTGCTGCAACTGAAGCTCTTGGTACCATGATTGCAATCATTGCAATCATCAAAAATGACATAATGATATGCATTGCATACTGCATAAAAGCCATCATCTGACCAATCGCAATATTTCCCAGATCAATCTGTTTAGCACCATAGTAAACAATGATCAAAGTCACCGCATTAAAAATAAACATCATGATTGGCATCAAAGACGCCATGGCTTTATTGACAAACAGGTTAACATCTCTTAAATTCTGATTCGCCTGATCAAATCTTTCTTCACTGTGTTTTTCATTACCAAAAGCACGAATGACCAGCATTCCGCTTAAATTTTCTCTCATTGTCAGATTCAGTTTATCAATCAGTTTCTGAATGATCTTAAATTTAGGTAAGACAACGATAAATGTCACCAGGATCACGCCAGTAATAAAAAGCAAGACAATACCAACGATCCAGGTCATGCTTGGTGAATTGGTAATCGCTTTGATCAAAGCCCCAATACCCATGATTGGAGCAAAGGCAATGATTCTTAACATCATCATTGAAACTATCTGCACCTGCGTAATATCATTGGTTGTTCTGGTAATCAAAGAAGCTGTTGAATATTTTCCGAATTCTTCATTAGAGAAACTTTCCACTTTATTGAAAACATCTTTTCGCAGATTTCTGGCAACACCAGCACCAAAACGAGAAGAACAGTAGGCAACCGTAATGGCTGATAATGTTCCAATCAGGGCAATACCTAGCATTTTTAGACCAGAAATAAAAATATACTGATGAGAAACGGCATCAACATCTCTCCCCAAACGTTCATATTCTGCCTTAACACTGTTTCCGGCAGCAATCTTCATGGTACTATCCCCCATTGTTTCCATTTGACTGTCTACCGCTTCAGCCATTTTTTCTTTTGCTTCTTCTGGCATCAGAGCAATCGCATCATATGCATCCATACCTGTTGGCAGATTGGCAAACATCTGCTGATATTCTTTACTTTCTGGATCCATTGAATCAACTGACATCACCATCAGCATTGGTTTTACCAGCATATCTTCCAACTGATCCATTTCTTTACTGCTTAAATCTTTTAATTCATAGATATTCTGATCTCCGATCTTTGGATAAAGATCCTTGATACTCTGTGAAATATCTTTGTTTTTAATAAAATCATAGCTTTCCTGAAAAGTAATCTGTTCACTATCGGTTAGAAACAGCATGACATGATCAAATGTTTCTTCTGACAAGATATCAGCAACTGGTGAATCAAAGCCACCAGCCTGGATCCCTGTTGAAACAATATCACTCATGTAGTCAGGAAGCGCCAGTTCTGCCTGTGACTGAACGAACAGCAAAGCAAAGCATACGATCATAAAAGGCCAGAATTTAAGTAAATACTTTTTAATCTTTAACATGAATGTCCTCCTTTTTCCTATCTAAATTATGCTGGATCCTGTCAAGACATGACCTCAACACATCAAGTTCTTCACTGCTAAGTCCAGCAAACATCATAGCGACGTTTTTACGCATATGTTCAAAAGACATATCAAGCAGCTTTTCCCCTTGTACTGTCAGTGTCAAAACAAAATTCCGCTTATCATCCTTATCGATCTGTCGAATGAGAAAACCTGCATTTTCCATTCTTTTGATCCTTACCGATAAAGTTGCCGGAGTAATTTTCAGTTTCTCTGCCAGTTCCCGCTGATTAATACCAGTATGTTGTCTGACAATATTTAATAACTGAAACTGCTGAGGAGTCATGATAAAATCTTTGGTTTTTTGGTTGAACAGATCATACAGGGTCTTATAAAGACGACGGAATCTGTTCATGACATCCTCGATTTCTGTAAAAGATATTTCCTCTTTCATGTCTCCACCTCCTTATGACACCATCATTATAGTTAGTATACTAACTAATGTCAATACAAATAAAAAAAGGGTATCAAAAATACCCTTATTTTCTTATCTGACCATGTCCATAGATCTTATATTTCGTCGATGTCATTTCCTGCAGTCCCAAAGGTCCACGAGCGTGCAGTTTCTGCGTAGAAATCCCAACCTCAGCTCCAAAGCCAAATTCACCGCCATCAGTAAAACGAGTCGAAGCATTATGATAGACACATGCAGAATCCAGACTGTTCATAAAATATTCAGCCAATTCATAGTCTTCGCTAACAATAGCTTCAGAATGCTTGGTTGAATACTGATAGATATGAGCAATCGCTTCATCAACATCATCAACAACTTTGACATTGCAGATATAATCATCATATTCTGTAGCATAGTTTTTTGCTGTGGCGCGTTCTCCAGAAAGATACTGCGCTGCTGTTTCATCAACATAGAATTTCACTTTTCCCGCAAAAGCTTCCTTCATTGCTGGTAAAAATGCTGGTGCGATCTCACGATGAACAAGGATCGTTTCTATTGCATTACATACTGAAGGTCTTTGTATTTTTGCATTACAGGCAATTTCTACCGCCATTTTTAAATCAGCCAGCTTGTCAATATAAAGATGACATATACCCGCACCGGTTTCAATGACTGGTACTGTCGCATTGGCAACAACATAATTGATCAGTCCCGCTGATCCACGAGGAATCACAACATCAACATAATCATGCGCTTTGATGACATAATCAATATCTGTTCGTTTCGTTGTTTCCAGCAATGTTACACAATGTTCTGGCAATATTCCAGCAATCGCCTCATTGATCATTTTTACCAGAATGCGATTAGAATGCAATGCTTCTTTTCCACCTTTTAAAACACAGACATTATTGGTCTTGATACATAATGAAGCAATATCAACCGTTACGTTTGGCCTTGATTCATAAATGATCCCAATGACTCCAATAGGGATCCTGATCTGTTTGATCACAAGATTATTAGGACGATGAATCTCTCTAACAATGGAACCAATTGGATCATCTAAAGCAACAACTTTTAAAATATCTCTGGCCATAGCTTCGATTCTCGCTTGTGTTAAACGCAGACGATCGACCATGGCTTCAGAGATACCATTATCTCTAGCCATATCAATATCTTTTTGATTTTCTTCCAGAATCACATCAATATGATCTAACAAAGCTTTTGAAATCAGTTTTAATGCCTTTTCTTTCGTTTCTTTATTAATATTCTGCATGCTGCGGCATGCTGTTTTTGCCAGTTTTAACTGTTCTGTAATTTGATTATCCATGATCATATCTCCTTATTAATCACCAGATTATCTGCATGAATGACTTCATCATAATCCTTATAATGTAAAATACCTTCAATCTGTGAAGACTGTTTTCCTTTGATCAGTTTAATTTCATCACTTGAATAATTGACAATTCCTCTTGCCAAGAGTTGATGATCTTTACTCATGACATCTATGACACTTCCTGCCATAAATGAACCGTCAACTTCATGAATCCCAGTAGGTAACAGCGATGCATGTTTTAAAACAGCATCTCTGGCCCCATCATCAACGATAAGCTGTCCTTTTGGTGAAGAACGATACATGATCCAATGCTGTCTGGAAGACAACGTTCTCCCCGATTTACCACTAAAATACGTACCGACATCTTTGCCTTCGATCAGATCGATCAGCGCTGTTTCTGACTGCCCATTGATAATCGCCATATCACCACCATAATCATTGACAACTTTTGCCGCCTTGAGTTTTGTGACCATTCCACCAGTACCAAACTGACTGGATGTATCTTTCGCAAATTCCATGATATGTTCATCGATACCATCAACTTCATGTATCAAATGAGCATCAGGATTATGATGAGGATTATCATCATACAAACCATCGATATCTGATACAAGTACCAGCAGCTGGGCATCAACGACTGGTAAAACCAGAGCAGATAAAGTATCATTATCACCAACTCTGATTTCTTCTACCGCCAGGGTATCATTTTCATTAATGATCGGAATGACATCATAATCAAGGATTGCCCCCAAAGCATTAGACAGGTTCATCAATCGTTTACGATCATCAAAATCATCATGATTGAGCAATATCTGCGCACATTTTAAATGAAACAGTTCAAAAAGATCTTCATAGATCTGCATCAGATGCGCCTGACCAATAGCCGCCAATGCCTGTTTTTTATTGAGTTCTTTTGGTTTTTCATCCAAATTTAAGATTCCTATTCCAGCTGAAATTGCTCCGGAAGAAACAAGTGTGACTTTGATTCCTTTCCTTTTAATATATGCAATCTGTAAGATGAGTTTTAATATTTTTTCTTTATTTAATATACCGTTACTGTCACATAATGATGTTGAACCAACCTTAACAACAATATGTGATACATGATCTAAATTTCTCATAATATCCCCTCTTATTTTTTTAATTATACAAAACAATCAAACAAAAAACAATATTCATTTGTTTAGAGAGAAATTTATGTGATATATATTTATTATTTCTAATAATTATTTATTATTATCTTTTCTAAATTGATATTAATGGTAAAATATTGACATATATTTAAGGGGGAAAATAATGTTATGAATCTCATCATACCAAAAGACTATGATCCTGTACTAGATACTAGGGAGACACAGGAAGCCATCAAATATATCAGAGATACTTTTCAAAAAGAATTTGGTAGAGAATTAGGTTTAGAAAGAATATCTGCTCCACTTTTCGTCGAAAAAAACAGCGGATTAAACGATAATTTAAATGGAATCGAACAGCCAGTATCATTTCAGATTCATGAAATTCCTGATGATCCGATTGAAGTTGTTCATTCTTTAGCCAAATGGAAAAGAATGGCCTTAAAAAAATATGGTTTTTCTTTACATGAAGGCTTATATACAAATATGAATGCGATTAGAAAAGATGAAGAAGTCGACAATCTGCATTCCTATTATGTTGATCAGTGGGACTGGGAACAGGTTATCGCTAAAGAAGAAAGAAATGTCAAAACCTTAAGACATTATGTCAGAAAAATCTTTAAAGTCATCAAGCATATGGAACATGAAGTCTGGTATAAATATCCTAAAGCTGTTAATTTTCTGCCTGATGAAGTTCATTTTATTACAGCACAGGAACTGGAAAACCAGTATCCCGATCTTTCACCAAAAGAAAGAGAAAATAAAGTCTGTAAAAAACTGGGGTGTGTCTTTGTCATGCAGATTGGTGATGTCTTAAAAGGTGGACAGAAGCATGATGGCCGTGCACCCGACTATGATGACTGGCAATTAAATGGCGACCTGCTGTTCTGGTATGAACCTCTGCAGTGTGCTCTAGAAATTTCTTCAATGGGTATTCGTGTTGATGAAAATTCACTGGTTGAACAGGTCAAAAAAGAAAAATGTGAAGACCGTCTCAAACTGCCATATCATCAGGCTATTATCAATAAACAGCTGCCTTATACGATCGGTGGCGGTATCGGTCAGTCAAGACTATGCATGCTGTTATTAAAACGTGCTCATATCGGTGAAGTCCAGGCAAGTATCTGGCCAGAAGAAATGATCGAAGAATGTAAAAAACATAATATTCCTTTATTATAAAAAAGTACTTTCCTAAAACTGGGAAAGTACTTTTTCATTTTGATGAAATGCTTTTCTCGTAATTATGATATAAGAAGCAATAACCATTGTTCCTGTTAAGATCCATGAAACTGGATAAACATTCAACAGCATTTCAAAGCTATCAAAAACTGGGAATATCACAAACAGCCAAAACAGTCTAAATCCTACTGATCCTATGACTGTCAGCAAGGCAGGCAGCATAGAAAAGCCCATTCCACGTAAAACCGATCCAGTAATTTCATAAGAATTCATCAGAAAATGAGGAATCATACAATGATACATTCTAATAAGCGCATAGCCAACAACCAGTTTTTCTGTTGTATAAAGACTAATAAACTGATCACGGCCGATAAAGAACATGGCTTCCATAGCCAAAATTCCAATTAGCGATTCTATCATGCATACTTTGTAAATCTCTTTACAGCGTTCAAACTTTTTCGCTGCATAATTCTGTCCAATAAAAGTCACTGCTGCCTGATTAAAAGCATTGACCATGAAATAATCGAAGTATTCAAAGTTACTGGCTGCAGCACTTCCCGCAATAGCATTGCTGCCAAAACTGTTGATGCCAGACTGCAGACAAACATTTGATAACGAAAAGACCACGCTCTGTAAGGAAGCTGGTGCTCCAGTTTTTAGAATTTTTTTCATAGCCACTCTATCAAGACACATACCTTTAAGTTCAAGATGAATCATGCCTTCTTCTTTCACCAGTGAATACGTTAATATTAATGATGAAACAATTTGTGAAATAACCGTAGCAATTGCCACTCCTGCTACCGATAAATTAAAAACAATAACGAGAATCAGATTCAAAATGATATTTAAAATTCCTGCCACAATCAAACAATACATTGGTCTTTTCGTGTCACCTGAACTTCTAATAATAGCCGAAGCAAAATTAAACAGCGAAACAAAAGGTACACCTAGAAAATAAATACGCAAATATAAACTTCCTAGACCAATAACATTGTCAGGTGTCCCAATCATGCTCAGAATTCGATCAGCCAGCAGTAAGCCAATCAAACCAATAATGATGCCCCCAAGTATAGAAAGCAATATCGCAGTTTGAATCGTCTTTCCAATTCTTTTTTTATTGTCAGCACCAATATATTGAGCGATAACCACATTGGCACCAATCGAAAGTCCCACCAAAGCATTAATAAATAAAGATGTCACTGGTGTATTGGCCCCAACTGCCGCCAGAGCTTCACTTCCAGCAAAACGTCCCACCACAGCACTGTCAGCAGCATTGAACAGTTGTTGAAGAATACTGCTGGCAGCTAATGGCATCGCAAAAAAGAAGATCTTTTTCCACAGTGAACCTTCCAGCATACTTTGTGATTTCATTTTTTATTCCCCCTCATCCTTTAGGTAGTGTCAAAAACAGTTAATTATTTTTTATAATTTTTAACCATAAAACCCCATTCTACCTTGGTTTTTTATATATTTTGTTTAATTTCCCCTGAAATTAATCTATAAACTTAACCATTTTTTCTATACAAAAAAGGTAA
>CASETM010000001.1 GCA_949290865.1 uncultured Bacillota bacterium | reverse complement strand
TCAGCATCGACAGGAGAAATGGCGAAACGTTATGGATTTATCTTTGTTGAAAGATATGATGATGGAACTGGTGATTTTTCAAGAAGAAGAAAAGAATCATTCTACTGGTATAAAAAAGTTATTGAAACAAATGGAGAAGATTTATCTTATGTATCAACTGAAGCATAAATGTAACATTTATTCAGTAACAGGATTACTGTTGATAAAACGATTTTTCTAAGTCTAATGAATATAAAGAAATGATGTTTGTCGATACTGGTTGTCAGTATCCTCATAAGGAACAAAAGAATGTGTCAAATTTTCTATTTGATTTTGGGTGATTAAA
Organism: uncultured Bacillota bacterium; assembly: GCA_949290865.1. GTDB lineage: Bacteria > Bacillota_I > Bacilli_A > Erysipelotrichales > Coprobacillaceae > Faecalibacillus. Next base: position 2,344 of record CASETM010000001.1, on the reverse strand, counting down.
TAGTCAAATGAAGCAGATTTTTATTATCGTATTAAAAAACTGGAGCAGGAATGAGTTTTTCTCTCCAGTTTTAGTATCGAACAAAATGAAAATAAAACGGTTTGATTTTGTTAGGGTGCTTTTAGAATTGATTAAGCATATATAGCTAGTTATTTTTATTCTAGAACACTTAACAGACTGTCTTTGTTGGTCAGCTCATTAATACAGTTTAGATAGTCTTTTTGAGGACTGTTATTTCTATTGATGATCGTAACGATTCTGCCATCTTTTAAGTATAAAAGTTTTTGAGAAAAGCTGGCAATGACATTGTCATGAGTAACCAGAATAACTGAAACGCCTTTTTGATTAAGATCATATAAAATTTTCATGATCGTTTTTGAATTGGCAGTATCTAAATTTCCTGTTGGTTCATCAGCAATGATGATTTCAGGATCATTGATGATGGCTCTGGCAATGGCAATTCTTTGCATTTCTCCACCAGAACACAGGGAAGGGTGCTTATCTAACAGTTTGGCTATGTTTAACTGTTGTGATATAGCCAAAACTTTTTCTTCGATGATTTTTGTATCAACGTTATCGAGAATAAGGGGAATAGCGATATTGTCAAATACGGTCATGCTTTCCAGCAGATTCATGTTTTGGAAAATAAATCCTAATGATTTATAGCGGAAATCAGCAATCTCGCGATTAGACATCGCAAGAAGGTTTTTCTGATGAATCAAAATCGAACCCTCACTTGGTGTATCCAATGTGGAAATACAGTTAAGAAAGGTGCTTTTTCCAGCTCCTGAAGGACCCATCACCGCGATAAAATCACCTTTATTCAGTTCAAAAGAAATGCCCTTGAGTATATTTGTTTTTTGATCATAGCTCTTATAAATATTATTGACTTCTAATAATTTTTCTGCCATATTTAGACTTCCTTTCTGTAAATCTTGCGGTATTGACTGGCAATGATTAGATAACTGATCAATGCGCCTGTTAGGTATTCGATAACGACCATTTGTGCAAAATCAATTTCGATAACATGCTGACAAACTCCTGAATATAACAGTAAAAATGAAAGCATCATAGGTAAAATTACCGTAATAACATAGAAGATGTTGAGTTCGAATTGTTTGATTTTTTGAATCTGCTCATGGTTGACCCCTAAAGTTCGTAAAGTTTGCTGTTGAGCTTGTTTTGTTTCTGTCATTAAAGACAGCTTGAATATCATTGATATAAACAGCATGACCACAATGATCAAAATATAAATGACCATATATACCTGAGTCACGATACCCATAGAAAATACCACCATAAAGGTGATGGTTACAGGGATCAGTAAACTGCTTATATTAATCAGAAAAAGCATTGATTTGATCATATGTATGATATTTGAACAGCCAACCAGTAAGATGACTGATTTCAAAAAGCGTTTGTGCAAAATATCAAAAAGATAGGGAATCGTAAAATTGATAAAAGCGATAAAACTGAGATTTGCACAGACATGAGTCACTATTTTCTGGTTTGGTTCGCCTTTGAAGAAGATGCTGATCAAAGACAAGATCATGATTAGTATGATTCCAAGATGAATAAAAACTTTTTTTCTTTCCTCCTGCTCTTCATTTTTTGCTTTGATGAGCTGATGCAAACCGATACTGTCTAGAAAAGAAGTTTTTGGTTGCGCTGTTTTATGAGACATTAAATTCACAATTTTGGTTTCCAAACGAATAAACATGCCAAAATTAATCAGCATGATATAGATAAAGATCAGTCCATCCATTAAAAAAAACATGCCTAAAGCATAAAATGTATGAAACTGTAAAACCATATGATGATGTGTATACAAATAGGCCGAAAGGACTTCCAAAATGATTTTGCCAACAATCATTGAAATGGCATTGGAAAGTATGAAAATTGTCCCATACTGCATCACTAAAAATCCAATGATATCTGTTGTTTTTCGACCACACATAAGGATCAATGAAAATTCTTTCTTTTTCTTATCGGTAAAAAAATTATTAATAAACAGGATCATGGTAAAGATTATAACTATTAACGCCAGTGTTGAAAAATTATAAAAAAAGTGTTCACCAAAAGATGTAAAATGGCCGTAAACACAAAAAAATATATTCCAAATTAAATATTCAAAGGAAAGAAAAAGAGATAGTGCCAGCACAACAGCCAGGTAATCTTTAAATTCATTTTTCAGACATAGTCTTAAAAAACGAAACATATTCCCACCTCCTATAACTATTATACAATATTATTTTTAATTCATAAATATAATATTTATATTATTTTTGTTATTTTAAAATATTTTAATGCTAAAGTCAGCTATATGATAAACAAATTTATGAAT